>NZ_JUMS01000162.1:0-88851 GCF_001059415.1 Enterobacter sp. 940_PEND | reverse complement strand
GGGCATTATCTGAACATAAAACACTATCAATAAGTTGGAGTCATTACCAAGAGACAGGAAGAAAAGATAGACGTACTGTTACAAAAACAACTCCAACAAATCGAACTTCTAAAAGAGCGCCGCACCGCCCTCATCTCCGCTGCCGTCACCGGCAAAATCGATCTCCGCGACTGGACGCCTCCCGCCAGCAGCACCGAAGCATCCCTCACAACTGAGGAGGCCACCGCATGATCGCCGACGTCACCAAAGAAGTTAATCTGCAGGACGATATCATAAACCAGATGTGCCAGAACGGCTGGGTCCCCGGCACGGGCAGCAAATACGATCGCGAACGGGCACTCTATCCGCAGGATGCGCTGACGTTTGTCCAAATCACCCAGCCGCAGGAGTGGGAAAAATTCACCCGCATCTATCCCAACGACACCGAGCGTCATTTTCTCGATGCGCTGGTCGCACAGCTTAAAAAAGCCGATGCCAACGCCACCGATCTTCAGTCACGAACCTACGGCACCCTGGGGGTGCTGCGTCACGGCATCAAAAGCCATAACGCGCGCTTCTCGTTATGCCAGTTCAAGCCGGATCACAACCTCAACCCGGACAACCTTGCGCGCTATCGGCAAAACATCTGCCGTATCGTCCCGGAACTGGTTTACAGCCCTCACGCAAGCGGTACCGACACGGAGGCGAAAGCCAAACGCTGGCGCATCGACCTGGTGCTGTTTATCAACGGCCTCCCGGTTGCCACTCTGGAGCTGAAATCCGAGTTCAAGCAGACGGTCAACAGCGCCATTAACCAGTACAAAAAAACGCGCCAGCCAAAAGATCCGGCGACCAACAAGCCTGAGCCGCTGCTGACCTTCAAGCGCGGCGCGCTGGTGCATTTTGCCGTCAGCCAGTATGAGGTCTACATGACCACCCGGCTTGCCGGCGATGACACGTTCTTTCTTCCGTTCAACAAAGGCACTAAAGAGGGCGGCGCGGGTAACGACATCCCAGAGGATCACCATGAATACGCCACCCGCTATCTGTGGAACGAGGTATTGCTCCCTGACAATCTGCTGAAGATCCTCGCCTGCTTTGTGCATCTGCAAATCGAGGAAAAAGAGGACTGGGACGGTAAAAAGGTCAAAAAAGAGAGCCTGATCTTCCCGCGCTATCACCAGTGGGACGTGGTGAACAAGCTTATTGCCGCCGCATACGAAGAAGGCACCGGCAACAAGTACCTTATCCAGCACAGCGCCGGATCCGGAAAATCGAACTCCATCGCCTGGACGGCACATCAGCTCTCCTGCCTGCATAACGAAAAGGGTGAAAAACGCTTCCACTCGGTGATTGTTGTGACTGACCGCACCGTGCTGGACGATCAGCTCCAGGACACCATCTATCAGTTTGAACATGCGGACGGCGTGGTCGGGCGAATCAACAACCGCGAGGGGGAAGGCTCGAAATCGGAGAAGCTCGCCAGCGCGCTGGAGCATTCGCAGCCCATCATCATCGTCACCATTCAGACTTTCCCGTTCGTACTTAAAGCAATCGAAAACAGCACCTGTCTCAAAGAGCGAACCTACGCGATCATCGCAGATGAAGCGCACTCCTCCCAGAGCGGCTCCACGGCGCGCCAGCTGAAAGAGGTGCTGATGAGCGAAGGAGCCGACGACGATGTGGTCCTCACCTCTGAAGATATCCTCGACGCCACCCTTGCCGCCCGCAGCGGGAGCAGCAATCTGAATTTCTACGCCTTCACCGCGACGCCGAAGGCGAAAACCCTGGAGCTTTTTGGCCGTAGACCCAACCCGCACGAGCCCGCATCCAGAACCAACAAACCTGCGGCGTTCCACGTTTACTCCATGCGTCAGGCCATTGAGGAGGGCTTTATCCTCGACGTGCTGAAAAACTACACCAATTACAAAGTGGCCTATAAGCTGCTGCAAAGAATGGGCGACAAAGACCGGGAAGTGGACAGCAATCGGGCGAAGATCAGGCTCAACCAGTGGGTAACGCTGCACGATCACAATGTCTCGCAAAAGGTAAAAGTCATCGTTGAGCACTACCGCCAGCACGTAATGCATCTGCTCGGCGGGCAGGCGAAAGCGATGGTGGTGACCAGCTCTCGCAAAGCCGCCGTGCGCTATAAGCTGGCGTTTGATAAATACATTGCCGACATGGGCTACGGAAAGATCACTGCGATGGTGGCGTTCTCAGGCGAAGTTGAGTTTCAGGAAAATGACATGAACAGCCTTGCGCTGTTGCACCAGAAATTTACTGAAATCAATATGAACCCGGCGCTCAAAGGCCGCGATATGCGTAAGGCGTTTGATACCGATGACTATCAGGTGATGCTGGTGGCCAACAAGTTCCAGACCGGCTTTGACCAGCCGAAGCTGTGCGCCATGTACGTGGATAAAGCGCTCGGCGGCGTGGAGTGCGTGCAGACGCTGTCGCGCCTGAACCGAACCTATCCCGGCAAAAGGGAATCCGGCACCTTTGTACTCGATTTTTATAATGAACCTGACGATATTCTCGCTGCCTTTCAGCCCTACTATCAAACGGCTGAATTGACCGATGTCAGCGATCCAGGACTGGTGTTCGATCTGTACGAGAAACTTCGCGCGACGGGGATATTTTTATGGCACGAAGTCGAACAGCTGTGCGAGGCTTTTTACAGCAAGAAGAAATCGAATGCGACGCTCAGCAATATTTGCCTGCCCGCAGTAAACCGCTGGGCAATGCGCTATACCTCCGCGAAAGAGGCGTATATCAGCGCCAAGCAGATCTATGAGTTAACAAAAAGGGATTCCCCTAACCCCATTTTGCTCGCGAACGCGGAAAACAGTTTTAAAGCCTGCAAGCAGGAAAAAGATCGTCTGGAGATCTTCAAAAAAGATCTCGGCAGCTTTGTACGCTTTTACGAATTTATGTCCCAGATCGTCGCCTACGATGACAAATCGCTGGAGAAGTTAAGCCTCTATTGTCGACACCTACGCCCCTTACTTCGTGAAGAGGCAACAGATGAAGATGACGTCGATCTATCCAATGTTGAAATGAGCCACTATCGGCTTTCAAAAATCATGGAGCAGCATATAAAGCTTCAGGAGGATGCGGCAGAGTATAAGCTCAACCCGGTTAATGACGTCGGCACCGCAAAAGCAAAAGATAAGAAAGAGGAGTTTATGTCGCAGGTGCTGGCGCAGCTCAACGAGCTGTTTATCACCGAAAACCTAACCGACAAAGATATGCTCAACTATGCCTTTGTGGTTTACGATAAGCTCGCAGAAAACAAACTTGTCATGACCCAACTCGACAACAATACCCGTGAGCAGGCCATGCTGGGCGACTTCACGAAAGCTATTGATGACGCCGTGATAGACAGTAACGAAGCGCACAAGGAGATGATGATGCAGTATTTATCGTCTCCTGATGTTGCCAAAGGGTTTGCTCATCTGATGTATGACATCGCAAAAATGCGCAGGGAATCGATTAATGAGTGATATCCAGCTCTTCCGCTACAGTGCTAGCGGCGTAAAAGAACTTTCCGGTAAAGCAGCAACCATCGAAAAAGAGCTGCAATCCTTGATCGAATCCCGAATGGATACCTTTCTCGGCGTTCGTTTTCTCGACAGTGAATACAGTACCGGTAAGACCCACCGTGGACGCATTGATTCACTGGGTCTGGACGAAAATAACTGCCCGGTCATTATCGAATATAAACGTCACAGCAATGAAAATGTCATCAACCAGGGGCTGTTTTATTTGGACTGGCTTCTCGATCATAAGGCTGAATTTAAGTGGCTAGTGATGGAGAAGCTCGGCAAAGAGACGGCAGAGGCCATCGACTGGTCTGGCACGCGCTTGCTCTGTATTGCTGCTGATTTCAATAAGTATGACGAACATGCCGTTCAGCAAATTAACCGTAATATCAGCCTGATTCGTTACAAGCTTTTTTCTGACGATCTGTTGATGTTCGAACTGGTCAATGCCGTGGTTGAAAACGCGTTTTCAGAGGCTGCAACCGATACGCTAACCGCTGCCGCTGGCAAGCGTAACACACGGTCGCATAGCGAACAGATCGCCAGCGCGTCCACCGAATTAGCCACTTTGTTCGAACAGCTTAAAAGCTACGTCCTGTCTCTTGGCGATGAGGTGCAATACAAAGAACTAAAGCTATACGGCGCATTCCGCCGTATGAGAAATTTTGTTTGCGCCGGCGTTTACCCCGTTACAGATCCCCATATCCGTTTGTGGCTGAAACTGGATCCTGAGCATATTCAGTTAGAAGAAGGATTTAGCCGGGATGTAACTCATATTGGGCACTGGGGAACGGGCAACGTTGAGCTAGTCGTTCGCAATGAAAATGACCTGATGAAAGCGAAACTGCTGATCGAAAAGGCTTATCAGGAGAATTGATACTAATTTGTTTCAGGGCCGAGAGTGGTAAATTCTGTTCGTCATCATGCTTTCTTGCTCCGGGAGAATTTTTCTCCCGGAGCTGGCTAATCAAGCCCCTAACCGATAATCCCAGTCATCCGTATGAATAATGTTACCGTCACGGTAATGCCAGGCAATCTTTTCATAACGAAGCAGAACAAGCTCAAGATGCCCCTGTTTTTCATGGTAAGTCTCTTTCACGTCATGCATTAATGAAAACACCGTGACGACCTTCACCGCTTCCAGCGTTATCGTGAAATAGATTTCTTCCTGACCGGCATCATTGATTCTGTACAGGTCGATAGTCGCTTTCCTGAGCGTACCGCCCGTACTGAGTGCTTTATAGAGATAAACGCTGGAGGCATCAATTTCCTTTTCAATGAGAAAAGGGCGATGCTGGCGTTTGCTCAATGCTCTGCCATTATGAAGGTCAGAATTATAGCTTACGTTATGATAGAGCCCTAAAACCTCAATTTGGTTTTCACGGTCTGTAACTTTCACGCTCCCTTTTATAATATTACCCGCATCGTCAGTTAATGACATATATCCCGGAATGGCCATTTAAATATCCTTATCGAATGGAACAGAGTGTTCAACGGTGGCGATCATAACGGCGAGACATTTTTTACCCTTCGGACTGTTAACCTTAAACATCTCCCTGATTGAATCTACATAAAGCTTATTGCTCTCTGCTTCCGTCTCAGGGAAATTAGCAAAAGCGCAGACTTGTTCAATAGTGAGCAACGGCTTATCGTCTTTTAAAATGGCTAAAACGCCTGCAGGATTATGAGGGATAGCTTCAGAAAGCGCCGCCTTTAAATCTTCAGCCGTACTGGCGTCCACGCCCGGCTCAAGAGCACTCGCGACAGCTAACCATTTCTGGTTTCCTTTGCTAATCTCTGGGATAACATGATTCCACCATTCCGACTCATCGCTATCATTAGCATATAATTGTGCAACAACATGCCAGGCACCTTTCTCGTTTATCATCTGCAAAAGTTGCTCTGGAGTGTGACTTTTGGCAAATAAAGCCAACGGGAAGTACAATAAGAGCACAATGATATATTTCATTATCGCACCACCAGAATTGTGTCACCCGAATCATAAATCATATGGCGCTTGTCCTGACCGTTCATAATGATGCAACCAGCTGATGCTGAGCCTGGCGGTTGACCTTTTTTATCCCCATGAATTTGAAAATGATCTCTACCAAAGGTATTGGTCCCCGCTATAGGTTCAAGAATAATAGCCTCTGCACTTTTATGATTATTCCACCCGGCAATAAAATAAATACCTCTGGGAATGGGGCCTCTGTTTCGTTGACCTTCACACTCTGGCTTATCTTTCGATTCACCCGCTCCGCTGTAGCAGTTAGCGACAAACACACCATTATGACTCAATACCCCTGTCGAAACTTTATACTCCCATGTCATCAATACCGTCTCCTTTCATAAATAGTCTTTTATCTTATGGCTAATGAGAGCGTTAAAATGACTACGACGGTCACAAAAAATTACGTCCGAAAATAAATAAGCACAAAAAATATAGAAAAATTAATAATAGATAATTTAGATGTATATATTTTTTATATAGACGCCATTTGTTCACACTGAGAATGAGTCTCCCCCTTACACCAGCTTTGCATTTTTGGTGAACTTCCCTCTATCCTTAACCCATGGAAAAAATAGCTGAACTCAAACGCGCCAAGATGCTGGCGCTGTCGCTGCTGCTGGTTGCCGCCGCGGCCTTTATCACCACCCTGTTCCTGCCGCAGACCTTCTGGGTGCGCGGCGTAAAGGCCATTGCCGAGGCGGCGATGGTCGGCGCGCTCGCAGACTGGTTTGCCGTGGTTGCGCTGTTCCGCCGGGTGCCCATTCCATTTATCTCGCGCCATACGGCAATTATCCCGCGCAATAAAGACCGGATCGGCGACAATCTCGGCCAGTTTGTGCAGGAGAAGTTTCTTGATACCCAGTCGCTGGTCGCATTGATTCGCCGCTATGAACCTGCGCAGATGATCGGCGCCTGGTTCAGCAAGCCCGACAACGCCCAGCGCGTCGGGCTGCATTTGATGCAGGTGATGAGCGGTTTTCTCGAACTCACGGACGACGGGCGCATTCAGCGCCTGCTCAAACGGGCGGTGCATAAGGCCATCGACAAGGTTGATTTCACCGAAACCAGCGCAGTGATGCTGGAGAGCATGACCAAAAACAACCGCCACCAGGTGCTGCTGGATGCGATCATCAACCGTCTGATTACCCTGATTCAGCGGGAGAGCACGCGGGACTTTATTGCCGATCAGATTGTCCACTGGCTGAAGACCGAGCATCCGCGCAAAGCGATGGTGCTGCCCACCGAGTGGCTGGGCGATCAAAGCGCGGAGATGGTGTCGAACGCGGTGAACACGCTGCTGGACGATATCAGCCACGACCGCACGCACCAGATCCGCCAGGCGTTCGACCGCGCCACGCTGAAGCTTATCGACAACCTGAAAAACGATCCGGAAATGGCGGCGAAAGCCGACAACATCAAGCACTACCTGAAAAACGATGAGGCGTTTAACCGCTATCTGGGAGAGATGTGGGCTGACCTGCGCCAGTGGCTGAAAGCGGATATGCAAAGCGAGGATTCGCGGGTGAAGCAGCGCATCGCCAACGCCGGGCTGTGGTTTGGCGAAACGCTGTCTAACGACGCCAGCCTGCGGGCGTCGCTGAACGAGCATCTGGAGCAGGCCGCGCACCGCCTCGCGCCGGATTTTGCCGCCTTCCTGACGCGCCACATCAGCGACACGGTCAAAAGCTGGGATGCCAAAGACATGTCCCGCCAGATTGAGCTCAATATCGGTAAAGACCTGCAGTTCATCCGCGTCAACGGCACGCTGGTCGGCGGGACGATTGGCCTGATCCTGTTTTTACTCTCGCAGCTGCCTGCCGTGCTGGGACATTAATCTACCTTGGGCGGCGCGATGACGTAGCGCGTCGCTTCGAAGCGATTGAGGATCAGGTGCACCAGGAAGACCATCGTCAGCGTTGCGACCAGCGAAAAGGTGACGGAAGTGATGCGATAGAGATCGCTGAACACCAGGTCAGTGTCCGGGTGCATGTTCTGCCCGAACATAATGCCGATGGTGGTGATGCTGGAAAACCCCACGCCCGCGCCCACCTTTTCCATCACGTGGAGGCGCGCGCCAAACGCCAGCCCGAGGCCGATCAGGGGCATCATCAACAGCATATGGCTGCTGTGATCGTAGAGGATCAGCTGCACCACCAGAATATAGAGGCAGCCCAACACCACGCCGACCACGCGCCAGATAGAGCTCATCACCGAACCGCGATAGTGCATCGGGAACAGGATCAAAATCCCCGCCATCAGCGCCGAAAGCGAATCGCTTAAGTCGCTAATCTGAAACACCACGAATATCAGCGTCGCGACGGTACCGGAGAGCAGCGACTCGTGGCGCACGCGAGCATCGTCTTTCTCAATCAGCGGCGGCGGCCTGCGGGGCTCCACGTCAGGCAGGAGATAGTTCATCAGCGCGCTCAGGCACACCGCCATCACGCTCGCTTCGATGTTGGAAAACAGCAGCGTGTGCCAGCTGGTAGTGGGGTAGCTCATAAAGTTGAGCATCACGCTCTGGCACACCACGCCCATTGAGCCAAACAGGAACAGCGGCCCCTTGCTCATAAAGCGAAAGCGCATCACGTACAGGGCAAACACCACCAGCGTCATGATGACCGGCCATTGCGACAGATAGCCGATAATGAAGATCATTTCGACGCAGTTTAGCGCGGCGCTGAAGATAAACTGCTTCGCCACGTGGCGGTTAAACACCGGCACCAGCGACAGGAGCATGATCGGATAGACCACGAAAAATACGCCGTAGCTGGTGTTGTAAAAGCTGGAGATGCTCAGCGCAATCATCCCGGCGAAGACGATACGCAGGGTCTGGCGAAAGTCGTTTGCCGTATAGACGATGTTGCCGTGCGGGGTAAACACCCGCGCCAGGGTGCTAATAGACATAGTGAAGCAGGCTCACCAGGTGGATCTGCATCCCGGAGAAAAAGCGCGCAAACGGCCCCTCGCTGTTATAGAGCTGCACGGTCGCGCGCGCGCCGGTCGGCAGATGTTTCGGCAGCGCCTCGTCCAGCGCAACGTGAATGCGCATGCGCTGGGCGTCACGCACCCAGCGGTTGGAGGTTTCCGGTTCGGACAGCTGGCCGTTCACGGCCTCCTGACCCGCCAGTATCCCCGCGTCGCTGCTGGTCACGTGGGCGCGGAAAACGTGCCCCGGGAAGGCGTCAAACACCACGGCGGCATCGGTGCCCTGATGGGTGTGACGCAGGCTTTTTTCGCGGAAATCGGCCACGATATCGGTCTGGTTGTTCACCAGCGCCAGCGCGGCGGAACCCGAGGAGGCGTAAAAGCCCGGGCTTAACTGCAGGTTACTGACCGTGCCGTCCGCCTGGGCGTAGACCTTAGTCCAGCCGAGGTTAAGCTCTGCCTCATCCAGCGCGTTGCGGTATTTTTGCAGCGTCACGTTGCGGTGCTCGTCCCGCTCGCCGCGCTGAATACGCAGGTTATGGATATTGGCCTGGATGGAGCTGACGGACTGCTCGCTGCTCTGCCAGGTGGTGCGAACCTTATCCAGATCCGCCTGCGAGACGTTCTGCAGGGTGCTCAGCTTCTGGTAGCGATCGAAGGTCACTTTGTCGTTACGCGCGGTCAGCACGGCGGTTTTCAGGCTGGCCTGCGCGGCGGCGATCTGCGCATCCAGCTGGTCGTTGGAAAGGCGTGCCTGCTCAAGCGCGATTTGCGCCGCTTCCACTTTATTGCGAAACGGCGTGTCGTCGAGCTCAAACAGCAGATCGCCTTTTTTCACCTGGCTGTTGTTGTGGACATGTACCGCCGCCACGTAGCCGGAGACGCGCGGAGAAACCGGCGTCACCACGCGCATCACGGTGGAGTCCGGCGTCAGCGGGATCCAGATATCCGCGACGATAAAGTAGACAAACATCAGCAGGAAAGAGGCAATACTCACCCTTACCCAGCGGGCAAACTTTTGTTCAGGGGTCATTATTTTTCGGTCTTGTTATCTTCTTCGCGGATAGTCCGCAAATTGCAGGCGAATTGATTCAGGGTGGCGCTGAAAATGTCGATATGTTCCGGCGCGATGTTTTGCGATACGCGCGCCTGATAGGTCTCAATCACCTGAGTGAGCCTTTTTAATATGGCTTTTCCCTCAGGCGTCAGCGTCAGAAGCCGGATGCGCTTGTCATAAGGCGATACGGAGCGCAGCAGGTAACCCTGCTTTTCCAGCTGTGCCAGGGTGCGCATCAGCGGCGGCAGTTCAATGCCCTGCACCTCCGCCAGCTCACTCACGGAGACGTTATCCCCGAGCTGATGAAGCTGCATCATCACCGTCCAGCTCGACTGGGTTAACCCGGTATCGAGAATGGCGTCGTCGATTACCGCACGCCACTGGCGCACAATCATCGCCATCCGCATGCCCATCGGCCTGCGGCTAAACAGTTCTTCTTCGCTCATGGGGAAACCTCTCGTCACACGCGGCCACGATAATAGTTATCAGGATAAGTATCAAGAAACGAGAGGCGAAAGAGCAGGAATTGCGAAACGACGTCCCCCTCTCCCCGTGGGAGAGGGCTGGGGTGAGGGCACCAGCCCGCAGCGAAGTTTAGCGGCTAAAAAGTCTCTTAACAGCAGCCCTACCTGAAGCCGTCACCACCACCTCCCTGTATCCCGCCAACCGCTGGATCCACCCTTTGCTTTCCAGATGAATGAGCAGCGCCGCGCCCGCCTCACCGCCAAGATGAAACCGCCGCTCGCTCCAGTCCAGACAGGCACAGCAGACTTTGCGGCGCGGGTGAACGCTTAACGAAACACCAAGCTTCAGAAACTGCTCCCGGCCATACAGCGTGAGCGCTGAACCGTCAGCCTCCAGCCAGCCTTCCGTCTGCATGAAATCATAGATCTGCACCGCCACCGCGCCAGCGAGATGGTCATAGCAGGTCCTGGCTTCACGCATGGCTTTCGGCGCGGTGGTTTCCGGCGGGGTAATGCGGCTCCAGGAGAGCCCCATCATCTGCTCCACCAGCTCCGCCACGTCGTGCCCCGCCAGACGATAATAGCGGTGCCGCCCCTGCGACAGACAGGCGATCAGTTGCCCTTCCACCAGCCGGGCGAGATGCCCGCTGGCGGTCGACGGCGCAACCTCTGCCGCCGCGCTCAGCTCGGTGGCGGTCCACGCCCGCCCGTCCATCAGCGCGCACAGCATCTTTACGCGCGAGGGATCGGCCATTGCGGCAGCCACCGCGGCAATGGCCTGTTCCAGCGCCGCGCCGTTCTCAGGAGGTAGGCTCGTTTTTAACATGTGTTGCCCAGGGTTCGGTGATCTCTGCGGCCAGCTTATCATCATCCGTCAGCAGAATAAGGTGATTCGCGTGGTCGCTGTACTGGGTAAGGATAGACACGCCGCGTGCCGCCAGCACCGCCGCAATTTCACCCAGCTCGCCGGGGCGCTCCTGCCTGAGTTTCCGGATCACCGGCTTACGCAACGCCTGCACGGTAAACCCGGCGTCGAGCAGCACGCATCGCGCTTTTTCCCCGTCTTCCACCAGAAAATGGGCATCGGTACCAAATACGCCTCCGCCCTCCAGCCCTACGCCGTTGCGCCCCAGCAGCTGTCCAAAGCGCGCCAGCTCGCCGGGCCTGTCGCTAAAAATCACATGAACGTCATACATCCGCGTGCCCTCCGGTTTCGGAACTGTACTCCCGCACCAGCTGCGCCACCCGAATGCGGTAGTACGCGAAAATCGACTCCCGCCCTTCGGCCTGCGCGGCCTGATGGAAGACGTTCTGCTTCCAGCTACGGACGGCCTCCTCATCCCGCCACCAGGAAAGCGACAGGATTTTGCCGTCGGTCGTCAGGCTCTGGAACCGTTCAATATCAATAAAGCCGTCGATGTCCGCCAGCAAAGGTTTGAGTTCGGCAGCGAGCTGAAGATAGCGCGCCTGATGGGCGGGCGCGGCTTTGGCTTCGAAAATGACTGCAATCATGATGGTCTCTCCGTAGTGATGTTGGGGAGAGAATGCAGGGTAGAGAGGAACGATGCTTCGGCAAAGAGCGAAGCGTTGTGCCGGATGGCGCTGCGCTTATCCGGCCAGTGGGATGATGTAGGCCCGGCAAGCGCAGCGCCACCGGGCAGGTTTTAGCTCAGAATCGACTTCGGCTCCATAAACGCCCGAATTCCCCACTCGCCCATCTCGCGCCCCACGCCGGAGTGCTTAAACCCGCCGAACGGCGCTTTCGGCTCATGGGCCAGGGTATTCACCAGCACGCGACCGGAAACAATCTGCTGCGCCACGCGTCGCGCGCGGTTCGCATCGCCGCCCAGCACCATCGCGCTCAATCCGTAATCGGTGTCGTTGGCAATGGCGATAGCCTCCGCCTCGTCACGATAGGGGATCGCGCACAGCACCGGGCCGAAAATCTCGTCACGGGCGACCGTCATCTGGTTGTTCACGTCGGCAAACAGCGTCGGGCGCACAAACCAGCCGTCTCGCGTGCCGTCCGGTCTCCCTTCACCACCCGCCAGCAGACGCGCCCCCTCTTCAATACCTTTACGGATATAGCCCTGCACCCGCTGCCACTGCTTTTCGCTGACCATCGGGCCGACGTCCGTCGCGCTATCGCGCGGATCGCCCGATTTCACCACCGCCACGGCCTGCGCCAGCGCGGTTTCGATCTCAGCCTTGCGCGCCTGCGGCACCAGAATGCGCGTTCCGGCCACGCACGCCTGCCCGCTGTTCATAAACCCGGCCTGAATCACCAGCGGGATCGCCTGCGCCAGATCCACATCATCCAGCAGGATCGTCGGCGATTTACCGCCTAACTCCAGGGTCACGCGCTTAAAGCTCTCCGCCGCGTTGCGCAGGATCGCCTTGCCGGTATTCGTCGAGCCGGTAAACGAGATTTTTGCCACATCCGGATGGCGGCTGATGGTTTCACCGACGGTTTCGCCGCGCCCGGTGACGATGTTAAACACGCCCGGAGGCAGCGCGGCATCGCGCAGCGCTTCGGTGACAATCCGGGTTTGCAGGGCGCTCATTTCGCTCGGCTTGATGACTGCCGTACAGCCCGCAGCCAGCGCGGCCGCCAGCTTGCCGCAGATAAACCCGGCGTCGCTGTTCCACGGCGTGATAAGCCCGGCCACGCCGAGCGGCGTCATCTGCACCGTCGCTGCGCCTGCGGGGATGACAAACTCAAACGCCTCCAGCGCCTCGATGGCCTGAGCAATCACCTCTGCCGGATAGCTTGCCATCCACGCCGAGCGCGAGGCGGGCGCGCCGTACTCTTCAATGACCGCTTCCAGCAGATCGTCGTGACGGGCGGCCACGGCGGCGTGCATGCGTTTTAGCGCCGCGAGGCGTTCCTGCTTTGTGGTCTGCGACCACGCCGGAAACGCCGCTTTCGCCGCCGCAATGGCGCGCTCCGCGTCAACCTCATCCGCCAGACGAACCTGGCCGATGACCTGCGCCTTCGCCGGGTTGTACAAATCAAACCACTCGGTGCCGTGCGGGGTAACAAATTCGCCGTTAATAAAGATCTGTTCGATGGTGTGCATATAAACCTCCTCAGGCTGTGTGAGCACAGTCTGTCACGGCTTCTCCGTTGCGATAATCCACGCTATGCTGCAAGGGTTATTTCGATTTTCAGGATAATCTATGCATCGTTCAGGTCTGACAGAGCTGGAAGTGGTGATGGCGGTCGTGCGGCGCGGCAGCTTTCGCGCCGCCGCGCAGGAGCTGGGCATGTCCGCCACGGCGGTCAGCAACGCCATCGCCGGGCTGGAGAGCCGCCTTGATACCCGCCTTTTTAACCGCACCACCCGCAGCGTGGCGCTCACCGACGCCGGACAGCGCTACGTGGCGCGTATCGGCCCTGCCCTGCAGGAGATCCGTCTCGCCAGCGAGGAGATCCACAGCGACACCGGGGAACCCGCCGGCACGCTGCGCCTGAACGTGCCGAACCATATCGGCGCCCTGTTTCTGGACCAGCTGCTGATCGACTTTATGATCCGCTACCCGAAGATGCGCGTAGAGACCGTCAGCGAAGCGCGAATGATCGACATCGTCGCGGAAGGCTACGACGCGGGGATCCGCCTTGAGGAGTCCGTGCCTCAGGACATGATCGCCGTGCCGCTGACCGGGGAGATCCGCCAGCTGGTCACCGCCACGCCGGACTATTTTGCACGCTACGGCATTCCGCAGACGCCGGACGATCTGCTTTCGCATCAGGGGATTGGCATGCGCATGGCCCACGGCGGGATCTACCGCTGGGAGCTGGCCCGTCGGGGGGAAACGTATGCCCTTGCCGTGCCGCCGCGCTTTGCGACGTCCGATCTTTTTGCCTCGATCCGGGCGGTAAAAGCGGGATTAGGGGTAGGATTTTTGCCGGAACTGTATATCCGGGAAGAGCTGGAGCGTGGAGAGCTGGTGAGCGTCTTAAACGACTGGGCGCAGCCGTTTGCCGGACTGCGCCTGTACTACCCCGGCCATCGCCACGTCCCGCCAGGCCTGCGGGCGCTGGTGGCAACGATCCGCGAGCGTGGGATTATTCCAGGTTAGCCTTGTTCAGCCCGTAAGCCGCGTCCAGCGCGCCCGGCGCCATGCGGGAGGTGATCCCCAGACGGTTCCAGGCGTTGATCGCCACGATGGCGAAGTTCAGCTCTGAAATTTCCACGTCCGAGAAGTGCTCCGCCACGCTGCGGTACAGCGCGTCGCTTACCCCGTGAACGCCAATCTGGGTCAGCGCTTCGGTGAAGGCCAGCGCGGCTTTCTCGCGGGCGCTGAACAGCGGGGACTCGCGCCAGGCCGCCAGATGGTACAGGCGCAGCTCGCGCTCGCCGGCAATTTTGGCCTCTTTCGAGTGCATATCCAGGCAGAAGGTACAGCCGTTCAGCTGCGATACGCGAATGTCGATCAGGTGCTTCAGCGCCGGGTCGATGGAGGTTTTTGCCACCTCCATGCTCAGGGCAGACAGGGCGTTGGCGAGGGCGGGTGTAACTTTGTGGTGGTTGACGCGAGTGCTCATTGTCTTTCCTCTTTTTGTGCGGCATGTGTCATGCGATGAGGCAAATCTACGCCGTTCATGACATAGTAAAAAGATACAAAAATCGTGAAAAGAGGTAGGACATGAAGCCGGGCTATCACGAGATTTATTCCCGCTATCGCGACAACATCACGCGCGGCGTGCTGAAGCCGGGCGATAAGGTGCCCGCCATCCGCGTGCTGGCGGAAGAGCTGAAGGTGGCGCGTAAAACCGTCGAAACGGCGTATGCCATTCTGACAGGGGAAGGGTATCTGGTGAGCCGGGGCGCGCGCGGCACGCGGGTCAACCCGGATCTGCTGTTGCCGGATAAGAGTGTCCCTGCGGAACAGCCCACCGGCACGCTTCCGGCATCGCTCATCAGCCAGCGCGAGCGGGCCGGGTTTCTGCGCCCCGGCATCCCCGCCCTTGACAGCTTTCCGTATAAAAAATGGCTGCTGCTGGCGGGCCAGGCAACGCGCGCCATGCGTCAGGAGGAGATGCTCAACCCGCCCGTTCTGGGCTGGTATCCGCTGCGCCAGGCCATCGCCAGCTATCTCAATATCTCACGCGGGCTGTCCTGCACCGCCGAACAGGTGCTGATCACCAGCGGCTACAGCGGCAGCCTGCGGCTGATCCTCGACACCCTTGCCAGCCGCAGCGACAAGGTGGTGTTTGAAGATCCGGGCTATTTTATGGGCCAGCAGCTGCTCAAGCGGATCGTGCCGCGCCTGCACACGGTGCCGGTCGATCGCTGCGGCATCGATACGGACTACCTGCTCCGCTACCATCGCGACGCACGTTTTGCCATCGTCACCCCGTCGCATCAGAGCCCGCTGGCGGTCACCCTCTCGCTGCCGCGCAAGCAGCAGCTACTCGACTGGGCCAGCCAGAACGAGGCGTGGATTATCGAAGACGATTACGACGGCGAGTTTCACTACACCCGCAAGGTGCTGCCGTCGCTGAAAAGCCTCGATCGGCACGACCGGGTGATTTTTATGGGCACCTTCAGTAAAACCATCATGCCGTCGCTGCGCATGGGCTACGTGGTGATGCCCGCCAGCACCGTCGGGGCCTTTACCGACTGCGCGGACATTACCACCAGCGGCCAGCCGGTGCTGACGCAAAAGATCCTCACCGCGTTTCTCAACGAAGGGCATTTTTTCCGCCATCTGAAAAAGATGCGCGCGCTGTATCAGACCCGGCGCGACTGGATGATTGCCGCCCTGCAGGAGGTGTATGGCGATCTGTTTTTCACCGAGCAAAACGACGGGGGGATGCATATCGTGGCGTTCCTGACCAGAGGAAGCCGTGACCGGGAAGTCGCGCGCTGCTGGCAGGAACAGCAGCTGCAGGTCAACGCGCTTTCGGAGTGGTATCGCGGGTCGGGCAAACGCTACGGGCTGGTGATGGGCTATAACAACGTGCGGTCGTATGAAGAGGCGGTGGCGTTACTGGAGAGGCCGAAGCGGCAGACGCTTGCGCTGTTGAGCTGAACATCGCCGGGTGCGCTGCGCTCGCCCGGCGATGACGTGGCTCATACATCATTCCGCGACAACCCAACGTCCTTAAGCTGCTCGTCGCTCATCCGGCTCAGGATGCGGCGGGTGCGGTTGATGCGATACCAGTTGCGTGTTGTTTTCGCGATCCAGACAAACACAATATACGGACGTTTTGAACGATTCTCGTAGAATTCCATGATGCTCTCCTCACTGTGTCAGTGGGGTTATCATCCCGGAAATCGGCCTGTGCAATACAGATGCAAAAACACCTTTTGTTTAACATACAGATCCGCTAAAACAGTATCTGCATGCCAATTTTTACGGCAATCTGTACTGGTTTTACAATCTGTATGGTGAAAACAAAGGATACAGCATGACGCGCTACCAACATCTGGCCAATCTTCTGGCGGAACGCATTGAACAAGGGCTGTATCGCAGCGGCGAACGTCTGCCGTCGGTGCGTGCGCTGAGCCAGGAGCACGGCGTAAGCATCAGCACCATACAGCAGGCCTACCAGATCCTCGAAAACCTCCAGCTGATCACCCCTCAGCCGCGCTCCGGCTATTTTGTCTCGCAGCGCAAGGCCCAGCCGCCGGTTCCGGCTATGACGCGACCGGTGCAGCGCCCCGTGGACGTTACCCAGTGGGATGAGGTGATGATGCTGCTGGACGCCCGCGCCGACAAAGAGATGATCTCCTTTGGCGGCGGCTCGCCGGACATTAACCAGCCGAGCCTGAAGCCCCTGTGGCGCGAGATGAGCCGCATAGCGCAGCATAACCCTGCCGAGATGCTGAGCTATGACGTGCTCGATGGCCGCCTGGAGCTGCGTGAGCAGATCGCCCGTCTGATGCTGGACGGCGGCTCCACCGTGGCAGCGAACGAGATTGTCATCACCAACGGCTGCCACGGCGCGCTGTCGATTGCCCTGCTCTCGGTGTGCAAGCCGGGGGACATCGTGGCGGTAGAATCGCCGTCGTTTCACGGCACCATGCAGATGCTGCGCGGGTTTGACATCAAGGCGATTGAAATTCCCACCGATCCCGAGACCGGGATCAGCATCGAGGCGTTAGAGCTGGCGCTGGAACAGTGGCCGATCAAGGCCGTGATTCTGGTGCCAAACTGCAATAACCCGCTCGGGTTTATCATGCCGGAAGCGCGGAAAAAGCAGGTCTTAGCCCTGGCGCAGCGGCACGATATCGTGATCGTGGAAGATGACATTTACGGCGAGCTGGCGGCGGAGTACCCGCGCCCGCGTACCATTCACTCGATGGATATCGACGGCCGCGTGATCCTCTGCAGTTCGTTTACCAAAACCGTGGCGCCGGGCCTGCGCGTCGGCTGGATTGTGCCGGGGCGCTATTACGACCGGGTGATGCACATGAAATACGCCGCGGGCGGGTTTAACGTGCCGGGCACGCAGATGGCGGTAGCGGCGTTTATTCGCGACGGCCATTACCATCGCCACGTGCGCCGTATGCGTCAAATTTATCAGCAGAATATGGAAACCTACACCTGCTGGGTGCGGCAGTATTTTCCGGCAGAGATTTGCGTCACGCGCCCTCAGGGAAGCTTCCTGCTGTGGATTGAACTGCCGGAGAAGGTCGACATGGTGTGCGTCAGCAAGCAGCTGTGTCGGCTGAAGATCCAGGCCGCGGCCGGGTCGCTGTTTTCCGCCTCCGGGAAGTACCGCAACTGTCTTCGGATCAACGTGGCGCTGCCGCCGACGGAGAAGAATCGCGAGGCGTTGAAGAAGATGGGTGAAGCGATTGTGATTGCGATGGAGGAGGGCTAGCGCGGCCTGATGCCCTCACCCCGACCCTCTCCCACAGGGCTGAGGAATCCCCACAAAATAATGCCAGCATGGACGACCCCCTCTCCCTTGAGGGAGAGGGCTGGGGTGAGGGGGAACATACGGCTGTGGTGGTCATTCCGTTCACTTTATGTTCCTTGCTACTCTGTAACGACATGACCGGTGAACTGCCAGCGATTTACAGCCGGACCAGGGCGTCGCTGTAAGTCTTCAATCTTTCTGAAACAACGTTATTGCTTCTGTTTAATCATTACTGGGGATTTCTCAGCCCACAGAGAGAGGGAGAAAACCGTGCCGCACTACTCGTCGAAGTACCAGTACCCTTGGTTAATCAGCCCGGTAAGCTCTTCAACAAACGCCGGGTTATTCAGCGCATCGCCCAGCTCGGCCTGACCGAGTTCGGTGTAGCGGCACAGCGCATCCGCCGCCTTCGCGTCTACCGTCTCCAGCTGTTCGCTGTTGATGAAGAAGCTGCCGTTAATGTTTAGAACGCGCAGACCGCTCAGGCGGGACAGCGTTTCGCCGCCCTGCAGCGCGTCCAGCACCTCTTCCGGCGCGTACGGCGGCTCGGCGGCGGCGATATCCAGCTCGTGGCGCGGCGTGGAGACAAAGCTGCCGAACCATTTTGTGAAATCATCCGGCTTGCTAATCATGTCGATCATCATCTGACGAATGCGATCCAGTTCGTACTGCTCCACGCGGCCCAGATGTTCGCGACAGGTCAGATCCGGATCGCTGTAGTGCTCGCCGCCCAGATCGTTTTCCAGCGCGTAATCGGCGAAGCTGCTGATCAGATCGCGACCGTTCGGTCCGCGGAAGCCGACGGAGTAGTTAAGCGCCGTCTCATGGGTAAAGCCGTCGTGCGGGAATCCAGGCGGGATGTAGAGGATATCGCCCGGGGCCAGATCTTCGTCGATGATCGGCTCGAACGGATCGACATGCAGCAGCGCCGGATGCGGGCAGAACTGACGCATCGGCAGCTTGTCGCCAACGCGCCAGCGGCGGCTACCCATCCCCTGAATGATAAACACGTCGTACTGATCGATATGCGGACCCACGCCGCCGCCCGGCACGGAGAAGGAGATCATCAGGTCGTCCAGACGCCAGTCCGGCAGGACGCGGAACGGACGCACCAGCTCCGCGGCAGGCATATGCCAGTGGTTCACCGCCTGCGCCAGCAGCGACCAGCCGGTTTCACCCAGATCGTCAAAGTGCTCAAACGGACCATTGCTGGCCTGCCATTTGCCGTTGAAATGGCTCACCAGACGGCTATCGACTTCCGGCTCCATCGCCAGCCCTGCCAGCTCGTCCGGGGTAATCGGGTCGACAAAATTCGGGAAGGCATTTTTCAGCACTACGGGTTGTTTTTGCCAGTATTTCTCAAGAAATTCCGGCCAGTTCAGGTTCAGTTGATACGCCATGGGTAGCACCAGTGAGAGGGGAAACAGGCGCGATTATAGGCAAGAAGGCAGAGGGGGAACTTGTCATGGGTCAAACGAGGGCGTGTAGGTCGGGTAAGGCGAAGCCGCCACCCGACTCAAACACGCCGCGAAAACTTAATCCAGCTTCAGCTCGTCATAATGGGTAATCAGTTTACCCACGATGCCGTAGTCCAGCGCTTCTGCCGGAGACATCCAGAAGTTGCGATCGGTGTCTTTTTTCACTTTTTCCAGCGGCTGGCCGGTGGCGTCGGCGATCAGCTTGTTCACGCGATCCAGCATGCGGATGATCTCGCGCGCTTCGATCTCAATATCCGTCGCCTGACCGCGCACGCCGCCGAGCGGCTGGTGGATCATAAAGCGGGTATTTGGCAGCGAGTAGCGGTGCTCTTTCTTCGCCGCCAGGAAGATGGTGATCCCGGCGCTCGCCACCCAGCCGGTGCCGATGACGTGCACTTCCGGGCGGATGAATTTGATGAAGTCGTGGATGGTATCGCCCGCTTCCACGTGGCCGCCCTGGCTGTTGATGTACAGCTTGATCGGATCGTTACTGACGCTTTGCAACAGGATCATCTGGGTGATGACCTTCTGCGCCAGCTCCTGGTTGATCTCACCGGAGATAACAATCGAACGAGACTCCAGCAGTTTTTGCTGCAGAGCGCCCGCGCCGTTTGACCCTTCCGCTTTTTCCTTGTCGCTATCTTTCAGTGTGTAGTGCATTGTTATTTCCTCAGCTTGTCGCGCTCAAAACCAGAGTGTAGCCTGTTTTACCGGTGAAAGTCCTCACAGACAAATAACGAGGGAGCTTATGAATATTGCCCATGTCGCACTCTGGACCCGCAGCCTGAACGCGCAGGTTCAGTTCTGGGAAACGGTGTTTGGTGGCCGCAGTAACGAACGCTACGTCAGTAAAAATCGTCCCGGTTTCGAATCACATTTTATTACGCTGGATAACGGGCCGACCATCGAGCTGATGACGCTACCGGATCTGCCCGACGCCCCTGCGCACCCGGAGTTTATCGGCTGGGCGCATATCGCCATCAACGTCGGCAGCAAAGCGCAGGTCGACAGCATGGCCGGGCGGGCACAGGCAAACGGCACGCTGCTCAGCGCCCCGCGCATGACCGGGGACGGCTTCTATGAAGCGGTAATTGCGGATCCGGACGGCAACCGCATCGAGCTTGTGGGTGCATAAAATCAGCGTTTCGTTCCTTAACCGCCCCGGTCACGTATCGCTATACTTCATCTTCATACGGTTATCATATTGTTAAATGATAATGATAGTTAATGTGTTAAGATGAAAGTCAGCATAAACAGTCCCTTACGTAACCGGCGGGATTGTTTGCATCCTCGACATGTAAATCAGCACCGGGGCGGTGAATGGAACACATTGTGTATGTGGTTGATGACGATGACGCGGTCAGACAGTCCGTGATCGGGCTGCTGGATTCGGCGGACCTGAACGCCGTCGGCTTTTCATCGGCAGAAGCGTTTCTTCAACACCGCTTTGAAGAGCTCCCGTCGTGCGTGGTCCTCGATATGCAAATGCCCGCCATCTCGGGCTTTGAGGTGGCTGATGCCCTTAAGGACAGCGGGCGCGAAATCCCGATTATTTTTCTTACCGGCCACGGCACTATCCCGATGTCGGTGCGCGCCATTAAAGGCGGCGCGTACGAATTTCTCACCAAGCCCGTCGAATCCACCGCGCTTATCGACGCCATCGAGTCCGCGCTTCAGCTGGCGGAACACAACGCCGCGCGCAATAAAGAGCACTACGCCCTGAAGCAGCGCCACATGTCCCTCACCCCGCGCGAGCACGAGGTGCTGACGCTGGCGATAAGCGGCATGCTGAACAAGCAGATTGCCGCCGAGCTGGGCGTCAGCGAGATCACGGTGAAGGTGCACCGTCGCCGCGTGATGGAGAAAATGCAGGTGCGCTCCGTGGCGGAGCTGGTCAGGGCCGTTGAGCGCCTGACCAATAGCCAGCCTGCGGAGTAACGCTTACCCTTCCTGCGCCGCCAGCGGCAGCGCAAACGCAAACACCGTGCCGTACGGCTCCCGGCGGCGCGCGCTCAGCTTCCCGCAGTGGCGCTCGATGATGCTGGCGCTGATAGTCAGCCCCATCCCCATCCCCTGCGCTTTGGTGGAGTAGAACGAATCAAAAATCTGCTCCAGCCGCTCGGGCTCAATGCCGCTCCCGGTATCGGCGATCTCGACGATCACTTTCCCGTCCGCGTTGGCGGTGCTGAGGGTAATGGTACTGGCGCGATCCTTCACCTCGGCCATCGCCTCAACCGCATTCATCACCAGATTGAGCAGCACCTGCTGGATCTGCACGCTATCGCCGGTGATAAAGCTGTCCTGCGCCCTTAACAGATAATCAACGCTAATGTGTCTCTGCTCCAGCTCGCTGCGCGAGAGCGTGATGATATGGTGGATCAGGTAGTGCATGTCGATGCGCGAGAAGGTGGGATCCTGCTTGCGGGTCAGGGACTGAATGCTGCGAATGATCTCCCCCGCCCGCGCGCCTTCCGCGGCGATCTCCTCCAGCCCTTCCCGCACTTTATCCAGCCGGGCGGGCTCGCGGTTGAGCCAGCGCAGGCTCGCCCCGGCGTTCGAGACGATCGACATCAGCGGCTGATTGATCTCGTGGGCAATGGAGGAGGTCAGCTGTCCGACGGTGGTGGCCCGGGAGACCCGCGCCAGATCCGCCTGCGCGACCCGCATGGCATCCTCCGCGGCGCGCTGGCTGGTGATATCGGTGATGATGCCGTAATACTCGTTCACCTCGCTGCCCACACCCACCGGATCGCCAATCCCGAGGATGTAGCGCGTTGAGCCGTCGGTACGCTTAACCCGAAACTCCGCGCGCATGGAGAGCCCGTCGCGCACGCTTTGGGTGACGATGGCGCTGATGCGGGCGTAATCGTCCTCATGAACGAAGGTCAAAAACTCCGCCATGGAGATTGTCTTTTGCCGTTCGGGCAGGCCGAGAATGCGGGCGTACTCTTCCGAGACAAACATCAGATCCTGCTCCAGCTCCCAGCGCCAGCTGCCGGTGTGGCTGATCTGCTCGCCGAGCATCAGCGAGGTCTGGCTGGATCGCAGCTCTTTCTCCACCCGGCGGCGCTGGATGTTCTCCGCCAGCAATTCGGCGTACAGCCGCGCCGTCTCAAGGGATACCGCAGCCTGCGCGCCCAGCAGGCTCACCACGCGCGAGTGCTCGGCGGTGAAGACCTCCGGCATCAGGCGGTTTTCCAGGTAGAGCACGCCCACCAGCCGCGCCTGCTTGAACATCGGGACGCACATGACCGCCGCCCCCGAGGTCACCAGATAAGGGTCCTGGCTGAAGGGATGGAACTCCTCCGGCCTGCCGGTGCGGATCTCCTGCCCGGTGCGGATCACCGCCGCCAGCACCGACAGCGGCAGGTCGGTCGCCGTCGGCACGTCTTTCAGGATCCGCACCCGCACGCCCTCGGTGCTGGTCCAGGCGCTGGCCTCGATCTCCGGGATGAGGCTCTCGCTCACGCGCAGCAGCAGGCCGCGCTGCGCCCCGGCGCGTTCGAGCAGGATGGTCATCAGGTTTTCGATTAAGCGCTCCAGGTTGATTTCTTCCGACAGCGCGCGAGAGGCTTTGATGACGCTCTGGAGATCGCGGATGGTCTCATTCTGGGCGAACGCCACCGTGTCGTAGGCGCTGGCCTGCCCGGAGGCCAGCAGGTGCGGGAAATCCTGCTCCAGCTGGCGCACCTTGGCCTGCGCGCCCGCGCGGCCCCAGGCGGCAATTGCGCCGCGGAAGTGGGCGTCCGAGGCGGTCGGGTAGCCGCAGGCCAGCGCAAAGCGCCCCGCCAGCTCGTGGGCCAGGGCGTTGATCGGGTTAAACCCGCCCTCGCGGGAGAGCCGGACCGCCTTCTCATACTGCTCGAGCGCAATGCTGTTCATCCCGTCCAGACGCACGATTTCGGCGTAGATCAGCGCCTCTTTATCCGCGAACGTGCCGGGATTAACGCGCGCCCAGAGGGCGATTTTGTCGTAGTGGGCGTGAATGCTGCGGCGGTGGTTCGCCGAGAAGGTCTCCGGCGTCAGCTGACGGGAGAGCGCCAGGGCGCCGTAGAGATGGTAATCCAGCAGATGGATATGCCCCGGCGCAGACCACACGTACCAGCCCGCCATCTCGAGATCCGCCTGCGCGTCGGCATATTCGCCACAGGTAAAGTGCGCCATACCGCGATACAGCCAGTACCAGAAGAGCATGGTGGAGTTCTTCTCCGGCGCCTGCTCCGGGGACGCGGGAAGCAGCGCCTCCGGCAGCACCTGCGACGCGGTCCAGGTGCCGATGACCGGCGTGCGCAGGAACTCAACGTAGCCGCGCTGGACCATCAGAATGGTCTCCACGTCCTGGAAGTGGGTTTTACGCACGAACGCCAGGCCGCGCTCGATGCTGGTCAACACCCCGTCCAGGTGATCGCCCCGCGAGAGGAAGTTAATCACCTGGTGGCAGGCCGCAAAGCAGGCCATCGTCATATCCCCGTGGGTCACAGCCGAGGTGAAGCAGGCCTTCGCGCATTCGATGGTAAACGATAAAGGCTGGGTCCAGACGCTGAGCTGGTCGAGCGGCAGCAGGGTTTTGGCTTCGAACGCGTCGTAGCCGTGGCGATTCACCAGCTCGCGGGCCAGGGTGCCGTACTGGAACCCGAGGCGATACTCGGCGTAGCGGTGGCCAATCAGCACGCCAAACCAGGCCATCGCCGTGGTGGAGGCGCCGGTAATGCCGTGGTCGAGGGTCAGGTGCATCATGCGGCAGAGCAGCAAAAAGTGCAGGCGCGGGCAGATGAAGCTGGCGCAAATGCTGGCGCTGTAGAGCAGGTTCATCACCGCTTCGGTTTCCGGGTTATCCAACCGCGACAGCTGGGCAAACAGGTTTTGCGGCGCGTCGGCCGTGCGGTTGCAAAAGAGCGCCCAGGCCTCGTCGCAGTCGGCATCTTCCGGATAGCGGCTAATCTGAATACCGAAAATCCCCAGCCAGCAGAGCGCCGCCTCCAGCGCCAGACGGCTGTCCGACTGACGAATGTACACCTCCACCAGCAGGTTGGCCGCCAGCGCCTTTTCTGTCAGCCCGCCTGGGCAGCCGAGAATGGCGTCACACAGCTCGCGGGTGCGCTCCAGATGCCCCAGCGCAAACTCGCAGCCCGCCTCTTCGATATCGAGCATAAAGTCCGACACCGTCCCGGCGTTGCCCAGCGCTCTGGCGGTCTGGATATAGCCGAGCGCCGAAAGGTAATCTCCCGAACGCTTCGCGCGTCGCGCGGCCAGCAGGCTCAGCTCGCGGAACATCTCCCGCTGCGGGGCGGGCTGGATGCTGTCCAGCGCGGCCGTGACGTGGTGAACGGCACGGAACAGCAGCTCATTCCCCGCCGCCTGACGCGCGGCGTCGGCAAGCAGGCTGGCGGTGGTCAGGTGAATATGGCTTCTCTCATGCCGATCGAGCAGCGCAAAGGCCGCCTCCTGCACCCGGTCATGGGTGAAGGCGTACTTTTTTTCCGCCAGCACGATGAGCTGGGCCATCACCGCCGGGTGCAGCGCATAGCGCATTTCCGCCATCGACATGCCGACCACGCGGCAGATCATCTCCATCTCGCCCGTGCCGCCGAGGCAGGCGATGCTGCCCAGCAGGCGACGCGTTTCGTCGGGCAGCTCTTCGAGCTGCTCCAGCACCAGGGTGACGACGTTTTCGGTGTAATGCCTGGCGCGGATCGCCTGCAGATCGTAGTGCCACTTGTCCTGATATTTGTTGTGCACTACCAGGCCGTCATCCACAATGCGGCGGAAAAACTCGTGCACAAAGAGCGGGTTGCCGCCCGTCTTCTCGTGGATCAGCGTGGCGAGATCGGTCGTCGCCGCGCTGCGGGTGCGAAATACCGTCGCCAGCCAGCGCGCCACCGCTTTCACGGAAAGCGCCTGCGGGACAATCTCGCTCGCGTTTTGCGCCGCTTCCGGCAGGCCCGCCAGCAGCGCCTGCAGGGCGGCGTCGGACACGGCGCTGATATCCCGGTGGGCCGCCACCACCAGCAGCGGAACAGCGCCGCAGTTCATCAGCAGATACTTAAGCGTATGCAGGCTGGCGGCATCGCTCCACTGGAGGTCGTCGAGCACCAGCACCAGCGGGCAGCCCTGCGAGGCAAAGGTTTTTACCAGCGCCAGCACCATATGGCTGAAGCGCGCCCGGGCATCAATGGAAAACGTATCCGCCGAGAAGCGCGGCTTGCTCTCAAGCAGCAGGCCCAGCTCGGGCACCAGGCTGACGGCCAGCGCCTCGTACCCCTCCAGGGCGCGAGACAGGCGGATTTTCCACTTCGCCACCTCCTCTGCGGGCAGCCCCAGCAGGTGCAGCGTCAGGGTGCGAAACGCGGAGCTTAATACGCCGTAGGGCAGCGACGGCGAAAACTGGTCGACTTTGCCCACCGCCAGCAGCACCGTGCGCTGCTGCAGCGTTTTGAGCGCCGTCGCGATGATCGAAGATTTGCCGATCCCCGACGGCCCGCCGATCGTCACCAGCTCCGGCACCAGGCTCTGCCCCACCCGCTCAAACGCCGCAATAACGTCGTTCGCCTGCGGATGCGTCGCGAACAGGGAGTCCGCCAGATGGATCGCCGGGGTGCGGTCCTGCTGGCCGGGGGTAAAGGCGACGATCTCGCCCTCGCAGGTCAGCGTCGCCTGGCAGCGGCGAAGGTCAGCAATCAGCCCGTCGACCGTCTGGTAGCGGTTATCGGGGTGCTTTTCCAGCAGCTTCAGGATGATGGTCGACAGCATTCCCGGCACGTCCGGGCGGATCGCGTCCGGGGCCAGCGGCGCCGAGGCAATATGGTAGTGCGCCCAGTTGGTCTGCTCGTCCTCCCCCAGCTCAAACGGCAGGCGTCCGGTCAGGAGTTCATACAGCACCATGCCGAGGCTGTAGAGATCGCTGCGGCCGTCGACGGGGCGCTGGGTGCGGGTGGTGTGCTCCGGCGACATATAGGCGGGCGTACCGCCTGAAACGGCAAGCCGGGTCTGGGTGACGGCATCGGAAAGGCTGCTGGAAAGGCCAAAGCTGCCCAGACGGCAGGTGGCATCGTGATGAACAAAAATACTGCCGGGCTTGATATCGCCGTGGATCAGGTTTTGCAGATGCATCTGGCGCAGGGGAACGCAGATCTGGATCGCCATCTCGAGAAAGCGCGCGATGCCCGAGATCGCTCTGCCCGCGCGCCGCGCCAGCAGCTCAAACGAAAACGGGGCGTACACCAGCGCGAAGCGCCCCCGGTACTGGGTGGACGCAACGGCGCGGATGGCCCAGCTGTCCTGCAGCGCGTCGCGCAGCGCAAACTCGTTTTTAAGCAGCCGGGTAGCCCGCTCTTCCTCTTCGTCGCTCACCGCGGTAGCGATAATGAACGAACCGCCGGAATGAGGATGTCGCGCGTGCATCCAGGCGATTCCGCCCTCCTGCGCCAGCACGGTAAAAATCACATCCTCTTTAAGGACAAAAACCCGCCCCTGGTGAAGATTCCCCTGGGCGGGCCAGAATGCAGGCTGCTCGTGTTCGTTCATCCGCGATCCTTATTGTCGGCGGGCCAGCTCCCGCTGAATATGATCCAGCAGAATATCGATGTTAATAGGCTTACGCAAAAATGCAGCGGCGCCCAGATTAAGAGCGTACCGCTGCATATTTTCATCAGCATGACCGGAGATAAAGAGCACGGGCGGCGGCGGTACGGCCAGCAGCCGCAGCTTTTCAAACAGCTCCAGGCCGCTCATGCCCCGCAGCTTGATATCGGTGATCACCAGCGCCGCGCCGGACAGGGCGAGAGGATGGCTCAGAAACACCTCTGCCGAATCAAACGTATCGGTTGAATAGCCTTCCGACTCCAGGAGATTACTCAGCCCGCTGCGGACGGATCGTTCGTCATCAATGATGGCAATGCGCCACGGCAGCGTCATGCTGTCTTTCCTCTGGTAAATCATTAAACGTCGCGATCGTCCTTCGCGGGCGCAGGGGGCGCCGTGCCGCTGATTTTCGGTACGCATTCGTGACGAAACCAGGCGAGGGTAAGCGGTTCGCGACTCAGTAAACGCCGTCCCACCGGAATGAGCTGTTCGCCCACCAGCATGCCAAACAGGCCAAGCAGGGCGACAACCGGCGGTGCCGGGGAATGGACGTCGAGCAGAGCGTAAATTACCCCAGCAACCACGCCGCACACCAGCGAAATTATCCATGCCTTCATGAGGACGCTCCCGTCTGCGATTTAGCCTGCGGCACGGTCACCTGAGGAGGGGGCGCGACGTCGCGGGATAACAGATGGCGCGTCGCCTGTTCACCCGCCAGCATCCCCAGCAGGCCAATCAGCGCCAGCGCGGGCGGCGCGGGGGAGCGCACCTTCAGCACGGCATACATCAGGCCAATCAACACGCCTGCCGCAAGGGATATCAGCCCAGTACTCATTGTGAACTCCAGAGAAAGAGGCAGCGGCGAGCCGGATGAGGGACCAGCCCGCCAGCGGAACTTAGCGTGCCGGGACCGGCGCTAAGGTGCGGTGCTCGCTCTTCTGGCGAGACGGCGCTTTGTGCACCATGGTGTAGGCGTAATCCACGCCCATGCCGTACGCGCCGGAGTGCTCACGCACGATATCCATCACCGCGGTGTAGGTCTCTTTACGCGCCCAGTCGCGCTGCCACTCCAGCATCACCTGCTGCCAGGTGACCGGGATCACGCCCGCCTGGATCATGCGCTGCATCGCGTAGTCGTGGGCTTCTTTGGAGGTGCCGCCGGACGCGTCCGCCACCATGTAAATTTCGTAGTCGCCTTCCAGCATCGCGCACAGGGCAAAGCTGTTGTTGCACACTTCGGTCCACAGGCCGGCCACCACCACCTTCTTCTTACCGTTAGCCTTCAGCGCGTCGCGCACCTTCTGGTCGTCCCAGGAGTTCATGGAGGTACGCTCCAGGATGTCCTGGCCCGGGAACACGTCCAGCAGCTCCGGATAGGTGTTCCCGGAGAAGCTTTCGGTCTCAACGGTGGTGATGATGGTTGGGATGTTGAACACTTTGGCCGCTTTCGCCAGCGCCACGGTGTTGTTTTTCAGCACCTGGCGGTCAATAGACTGCACGCCAAACGCCATCTGAGGCTGGTGATCGATAAAGATGATCTGACAGTTCGCAGGGGTTAACACTTCGAGCTTTGAAGAGGTCATAGCATTTTCCAGTGGTTAAGGGTGAAATCGCCGCGAGCGCCGCGACGATAAAATCATCCTCATCCTGCGGTTTTCCGTCCCTGCGCGTAATTATCTCTTCGTATAGTTAACCTTAGGTATAGTTATACTTTGGTATACCTATCCTATTGTATAACTGGATCTTTGCCGAAACCGGTTCCCATAATCCTGACCATTCCCCTCTCAGTCAGGAGCAGTTTATGGTTACCCTCGGTAAAGCCGATCTCATTCTGGTTAACGGCCAGTTTCACACCGTCGATCGCGAAAATCCTGTCGCGGAAGCCGTTGCCGTGCGCGACGGAAAATTTCTGAAAGTAGGTACCGTCGCCGAGGTGATGCAACACCACTGCGAAGGCACCAAAGTGGTCGACTTAAAAGGCCACACCGCCATCCCCGGCCTGAACGACTCGCACCTGCACCTCATTCGCGGCGGGCTGAACTACAACCTCGAGCTGCGCTGGGAAGGCGTGCCGTCGCTGGCCGACGCCCTGCGGATGCTGAAAGAGCAGGCCCTGCGCACGCCGTCGCCCCAGTGGGTGCGCGTGGTGGGCGGCTGGACCGAGTTCCAGTTCGCCGAGCGCCGCATGCCGACGCTGGACGAAATTAACGACGCCGCGCCGGACACCCCGGTCTTTATCCTGCACCTGTACGACCGCGCCCTGCTCAACCGCGCCGCGCTGAAGGTGGTCGGCTACACCAGGGACACGCCAAACCCGCCGGGCGGGGAGATCCAGCGCGACGCCAACGGCAACCCGACCGGGATGCTGATTGCCCGTCCGAACGCCATGATCCTCTACGCCACGCTGGCGAAAGGGCCGAAGCTGCCGCTGGAGCAGCAGGTCAACTCCACGCGCCAGTTCATGCGCGAGCTCAACCGCCTGGGGCTGACCAGCGCCATCGACGCGGGCGGCGGCTTCCAGAACTACCCGGAAGATTACGAGGTGATTGCCGAGCTGCACGAGAAAAAGCAGATGACCATCCGCATCGCCTACAACCTGTTTACCCAGCGTCCGGGCCACGAGCTGGAAGATTTTGAAAAATGGACCGACATGCTCACGCCGGGCCAGGGCAGCGACTTCTTCCGCCACAACGGCGCGGGCGAGATGCTGGTCTTCTCCGCCGCCGATTTTGAAGACTTCCTCGAGCCGCGCCCGGACCTCGCGCCGGGCATGGAGGACGAGCTGGAGCGCGTGGTGCGCCACCTGGTGGAGCACCGCTGGCCGTTCCGCCTGCACGCCACCTATAACGAATCCATCAGCCGCATGCTGGACGTCTTCGAGAAGGTGAACCGCGACATTCCGTTCAACGGCCTGCACTGGTTCTTCGACCATGCGGAAACCGTTACCCAGGCCAATATCGACCGCATCAAAGCGCTCGGCGGCGGCATTGCCGTGCAGCACCGCATGGCCTTCCAGGGGGAATACTTTGCCGAGCGCTACGGCATCGAAGCCACCCGCCACACGCCGCCGGTGGCGAAAATGCTCGAGACCGGCGTGCCGGTGGGCTTAGGGACGGACGCCACCCGCGTGGCGAGCTACAACCCGTGGACCGCACTCTACTGGCTGGTCTCCGGCCGCACCGTCGGCGGGATGCAGATGTACGACCACAGCGCCCGTCTGGACCGCGATACCGCCCTGATGCTCTGGACCCAGGGCAGCGCGTGGTTCTCCAGCGAGCAGAACCAGAAGGGGCAGATCAAGGTCGGCCAGCTCGCCGATCTGGCGGTGCTGAGCAAAGACTACTTCCGCGTGCCGGAAGAGGAGATCAAGGGCATCGAGTCCGTCCTGACGGTGGTCAACGGCGATATCGTTTACGCCGCAGGCAGCTTTGGCCCGCTCGCGCCGCCTGCCATTCCGGTTCTGCCCGAGTGGTCCCCGGTGGTGAAGGTGCCGGGCCACTACCGCAGCGCGCCGCCGCAGGCCGCCCGCGTCGGGATGAGCGCCGTTCATCACTGCAGCGGCCCGTGCGGGGTTCACAGCCACCAGCATGATTTCGCCCGTACGTCAGAGATGCCGGTGTCCGACGATAACGCTTTCTGGGGGGCGCTGGGCTGCAGCTGCTTTGCATTCTGATGAAAAACACCTTTGCTCTGCCCCGGGTCGACCTGGGGCTGTTCTTCCTGCGCCTGACCGGTAGCCTGCTGCTGCTCTACGTGCACGGCCTGCCGAAGGTGCTGCACTTCAGCGACGAGCTGACGCGCATTGAAGATCCGTTCGGCTTCGGGCCCTGGGCGAGCCTGATCCCGGCGATTGTCGCCGAGGTGATTTGCCCGCTGTTTATCATTGCGGGCGTGTACACCCGCCTGGCGTGCCTGCCGATTATCGCCGTGCTGCTGGTGGCGATGCTGGCGGTCCACCCCAACTGGTCGATTGCCGAAGGGCAGTTTGGCTGGCTGCTGCTGATTATCTTCACCACCCTCGCCCTCACCGGGCCGGGCCAGTGGCGGCTGCAGCATAAGACAGCGGAGAGGTTCGCATGACCCAGGTTAACGACGTTCGCGACGCACACGTCGAGACGACGCCCGCATCGACGGTTTCGCCCTGGCAGCCGCTGAGCCAGCCGGTGTTCCGCATGCTGTGGATCGCCACGGTGGTCTCTAACGTCGGCTCATGGATGAGCGACGTCGGCATCAACTGGAGCATGCTGACCCTGAGCGCCGATCCTTTAGATATCGCGCTAGTGCAGGCGGCCAGCAGCCTGCCGATGTTCCTCTTCGCCCTGCCGTCCGGGGTGATGGCGGACATCGTCGACCGACGTAAATACCTGCTCTTCTCCCAGCTGTGGGTGTTCATCGCCGCCGCCGGGCTGACGGTGCTCTCCTTCACCGGACACGTCACCCCCGCCGTTCTGCTGGTGGCGACGTTTCTGCTGAGCGTGGGCGCGGCGATGAGCTCGCCGCCGTTCCAGGCCGTGGTGCCCGATCTGGTGAGCAAGCCCGAGCTGGGCGCCGCCGTGGCGCTGAACTCGCTCGGGGTGAACATCAGCCGGGCGATTGGCCCCGCGCTGGGCGGTTTTCTGCTCTCGCTCGCCGGGCCGTGGATGGTGTTTGCCCTCAACGCGCTGTCCGTGGTCGGCGTGGCGTGGGTGTTGTGGCGCTGGCGTCCGGCGCCGTCCGTGCAGCGCCTGCCGCCGGAGCACTTCTTCTCCGCGGTGCGCTCCGGCATCCGCTACGTGCACGCCGCGCCGGTGCTGCGCAACGTACTGGTGCGCACCGTGGCCTTCTTCGTTTTCGGCAGCGCGGGCTGGGCGCTGCTGCCGCTGGTGGCGCGCCGCGAGCTGGGCTTAGGCCCGGCGGGCTACGGCGTGATGCTGGCGTGCATTGGCCTGGGGGCGATTGCCGGGGCGATCCTTCTGCCGCGCCTGCGCCAGCGGCTCGACGCCGACCGCCTGATGGTGGCCGCCAGCCTGACCTTTGCCCTCACCATGCTGGCGCTGGCGTTCGTGCGCCACGTCTGGCTGCTCAACCTGTTTGAGTTCTTCACCGGCTTCGCGTGGATTGCGGTGCTCTCAACACTGAACCTCGGCGCGCAGCGCAGCGCCGCCCGCTGGGTGAAGGCCCGCGCGCTGGCGGTCTACCTGACGGTGTTCTTCGGCTCGATGACCGCGGGCAGCGCCATCTGGGGGCAGATCGCCTCCCGCTTCGGCACCCCGACATCGCTGGTGGTCGCCACGCTGGGGATGGTGCTGGCGAGCGCGACGGTGTTCCGCTGGAAGCTGGGGAAAGATCCGGACCTGAACCTCGACCTCAGCGGCCAGCCGCTGGACGGCGTGGAGATTGAGCTGCCCAACGAGCGCGGCCCGGTGCTTGTGTCGCACGAGTACATCATCGACCCGCAGAATACGAAGGCCTTCCTGGAGGCGGTTCACGAGCTGCGCCGGGTGCGCCGCCGCGCCGGGGCGATGAGCTGGGCGGTGTACGAAGATATCGAGCGTCCCGGCCTGTTTATCGAGACCTTCCTGATGGGCTCCTGGATTGAGCATCTGCGCCAGCAGGAGCGCCACACCATGAATGACCTCCTGCTGCAGAGCCGCGTTCTGGCTTTTCATCAGGGCACAACATCACCGGCAATTCGCTACCTGGTCGCGCCGGTATAACCATAACCATCACCTGCACAGGAACACACTATGGCAACGTTTAAGGCAAAAGACGGCACGCAGATTTACTACAAGGACGGCGGCGCGGGCAAACCGGTTCTCTTCAGCCACGGCTGGCCGCTGGACGGCGACATGTGGGACAGCCAGCTGAACTACCTGGCGGAACGCGGCTTCCGCGCCATCGCCTTTGACCGCCGCGGCTTTGGCCGCTCGGATCAGCCGTGGAACGGTTATGACTACGACACCTTTGCGTCCGATATCAACGACCTGATCACCACCCTGGACCTGCAGGACGTGACGCTGGTGGGCTTCTCCATGGGCGGCGGCGATGTGACCCGCTACATCAACAACTACGGCAGCGCGCGCGTGGCCGGTCTGGCGCTGCTGGGCGCGGTAACGCCAATCTTCGGCAAATCCGACTCTTTCCCGCAGGGCGTGGATCAGAGCGTGTTCGACGGCATTCGCGACGGGCTGCGTAAAGATCGCGCCCAGTTCATCAGCGACTTCGCGACGCCGTTCTACGGCACCAACGCCGGACAGACCGTTTCTGCCGGTGCCCTGACGCAGACGCTGAACATCGCCCTGCTGGCCTCCCTGAAGGGTACCATCGACTGCGTGACCGCCTTCGGCGAAACCGACTTCCGCCCGGATATGGCGAAAATCGACGTGCCGACGCTGGTGATCCACGGCAGCAACGACCAGATCGTGCCGTTTGAAAGCACCGGCAAGCTGGCGGCAGAGATGATCAAAAACGCCACGCTGAAGGTGTACGACAACGCGCCGCACGGCTTCGCGCTGACCCACCAGGACCAGCTCAACGAAGATCTGCTGGCGTTTGTGAAGTCGCTGTAATTTCCCGGGGCTGACGCCAGAAGGCGTCAGCCTGAATATACACTTCCCGGCATACTAAATTTGAGCGTAGAACTCCCTCTCCCTTGTGACTAGTATTCCTTCATTTCAAAGGGAGACTACATAAGATGAATATCCAGCTTCATAAGCGGCTAACCCGAAAGTTTATCATCGCTATTTTAACATCCTCTTCATTTGTCACAGCCTGTACATTTAGCGTTATATGGTTCTATCTTGCGAATATTGACCGGCTTGATATTTTATATGATGCATTAAGCGTGAGTAGCGCAGTAGGAATAATATTTGGGTTTACCCTTGTCTCACTACTTGGCTTCAGCCTTGTCATTTTTATCTCATCTTTCCTTACTTACTTAATTTACACCGCACATGAGAAAGAGTTTGTTAAATACGAAGGTTTAACACATAGCTTTACCTCAGTCTGTTTTGGTAATAGCTTTGTGATGTGCGTTGTGCTTATCGGAGCGTTCTGCTTACAATTTTTTCTGGATATAAATGGTTTTATCGTTCTTGCCTTAGCGATAGCCATAATACTGGCCGCATCGTATGGCTTATGCTACAAGCTTATGTTCAACGTTCACTCGTACAAGGATGTTGATGATACGCGTGATGTAAAATATTTGCAGAAAAAGGCCGTCAGGAACTGTCTGCCTCTGTTATTGATTGCACCTGCTTTTACACAAATCTTCCCACTCATTTTTATCGCGGGTCAGCTAGATTTTAACGAAGAAAGTAATACGTTCTTACAGGTTATCATTTTCCTTGCACTCTCGGTCGCGATGATTATTGTGGGTATTTTCCCAGGAATAATCCTGATAAATGAAAAGAAAAATAAAAGTTTATTGCAAATAATCATTTATACACTAATCATTATTCCCGTCAGCATGCTTGTCCTGACAATGATTTTCCGCCCCACCCCCAATATGATCATTAACATGACCATGAACCTTTCCGGCATAAGCGATTGGCGCACACATCAATATTACATAGATACCCACACTCACCCACCAGCGATGTTTGATGGTTTAACATGGAACACACGTTATTATAAAGATATCCCTTCGAGATTCTTTATCACCGGCGTAAACATTTTCTCGCTTGGAAACATTCAGCTTATTTGCCCTACGCAAATCAATCATGCCAGATCGCTGAGCCTGAAAACTACGCCAGACAACTTTGACGAATATGACCTTCGCATAAAACGATTAAAAAACACCGCTATGAAATGTATCCCGTTTAAGAAGGATGAGATACACCAATGGGATTCTCCTATAGCTGAGCCTGTTTATTTTCAGAAAATTAAATCTCCCGATGAAAGCCTTTTATTAAAGTTGCTTCATGATATCAAGTAACCTTTTAAGAAACGCCCGCAGCGCGGGCGCTACTTAATCAATTCACCGTAAGCCTAGGCTCATGCTTCTGCCCAGGCTCACCACGTTGCACAACGCCGTGCTCGCGCTCCGCCAGCAGCCGACAAATCTCCGCGTGCTTCTCCTCGGTAAAGGTAAAGCGCGACATAAACACGATTCGGATCAGCGACCCTATCGCCGGCAGCAGGCAGATCCCGAAGAACAGCCCCGACAGCACGCCTTCGCTCTGGATTTGCGCCTGCGGCACGTAGCCGATCGTCGTCAGGAACACGCCGATTAACCCGCCGCCCACCGCCACCGACATCTTGCCGGTAAAGGTCTGGCCGGAGAAGGTGATCGCCGCGCAGCGCTTGTGGGTGTGGTACTCCGCGTACTCGATGGTGTCGGCAATCATCGACGAGGTGAGGATGTTGGTCATCATCACGAACAGCGTGCTCAGGCCGAGCAGACTAAACAGCATCGTCACCTGCTGATACCCGACAAACCACATAACCACGCGCACCGCCACGTCCAGCCCGCAGAGGATCATAAACAGCTTCCGCTTCTGCATCCGGCGCGTCAGCATCGGCGCGATCAGGCACAGCACCGCCGCCACAATGCCCATCACGCCAATCGCCATCTGCAGGCTGCCGTCGCCCAGGTTGTTGATAAAGAAGTAGATATACAGCCCGCCCGCCACGTTGTGGAACACGCAGAAGAAGAACGACAGCAGGACGATAAACAGCGGCTTGTTCTGGCGCAGGTTGTGGAAGGTGTCGCGGATGGTCACCTTCTCCGGGCTCGGCGGCACGCGCTCTTTGATCTGCATAAAGCCGTTGAGCATCAGCGGCAGGCCCACCAGCATCATCACCAGCGCCGCCATAAAATAGCCTTTATCGTTGCTGTACTGGGCGAAGAACGCCGCCAGCTTCGGGAAGAAGATGTTGGCGCAGGCAATCCCCGCGTTCACCCCGAGCATCGCCGCCGTTACCGCGCGGGTGCGCTGGGCGGAGTCGTTGGTCATCACCGACGACATCGACCAGAACGGGATATCGGAGATGGCGTACAGCGTCCCCCACAGGATATACGTCACCCCGGCGTAGAGAATTTTTGTGGTCATGTCCGCTTCGATTTTATAGAACGACAGCAGCGTGACGCCGGTGATCAGCAAAGGGGCGATCAGCAAAAAGTGGCGAAATTTTCCGAACCGGCTGTTAATGGTGTCCATGATGCTGGCAAACAGCGGATCGTGAACTGCGTCCCAAGCGCGGGCAATCAGAAAGATGGTGCTCGCCGCCAGCGCCGAAATCCCCAGCACGTCGGTGTAAAAATAGTTAATAAACGAACCCACTAAACCAAAGCTAAAACACTGACCTAAACCATAACCAAAATAAGACCACAACTCGCGAGACGGTATTTTCATTGTCGTTGCCATTGTTATATGCCTGCCTGGTTGCCCGGCGGTGGTCCGCCGGGTCGATATTATTAGCCCTTAACTTTCGGGGCGATCTTGCGCAGCTGCTGCATTAATGCGATTTCACGGCGCGAGAACGGAATGCCGTTCTCCTCGAACACGTCGTGGAACCAGAGGCGGCAGTAGTCCGTGGACTCTTTCATCACCACCGGCCACGGCAGCCAGGTCTGGGTTTTGCCGCGCACCAGCCCCCACTGGTACGGCGCGACCTTCGCCGCGTACATCAGCGGGAGCTGCTCTTCGATGGTGCTGCCCACGTGGCGCGCCAGCCATTCGGTGCAGAACAGCGGGCGGCCGAGCTTTTGCAGCTGCTGGATAATCGCCGTCATCCGGCCCGTGTGGGTGTAGGCGTGGAAGCTCACCACGTCCGAGAGCGCCAGCGCGGTCTGGTCCAGCGGATGCCGGAAGAACGTCTCTCCCTCCTCCTCCGGCGGCAGACGCCACGCGCAGACGGTGAGCGGCTGGGTCGGGTCTTCTTCACGCACCCACTGGAACGCCAGCTTCATCAGCGCGTGGGCGCAGGTCTCCAGCTTCGCGTCGTACTGCACCTCCTGCGTGCCGGTCGCGAAAATGCCGCGATTGCCCGGCTCGTTGTAGAGATCCCACACCAGGATGCGCTTATCCTCGCGGAACTGGCGGACAACGTCGCGGATATAGCGCTCAATGTCTGCCCAGCAGTCGGGATCGCACACCTTATCGCGCCCCGGGCTCGCCGCCGCCTGGCTGTTGTGCTTGCCCGGCACCGGCGGCTTTTGCGGGCCGAGGTACGGCTCGTCGCCGGAGAAGCCGCAGTCGTCCATCAGGGTCAGCATGGTGCTGAACCCGCGATCGTCGGCAATCGTCAAAAAGCGGTCGATGCGCGCCATCAGCCCGTCGCGATCGTGCTCCCAGACGATAAACGGCAGGTTGATGCGCAGGGTGTTGTAACCCGCGTCCGCCGCCCAGCCCAGCTCGCGGTCGATGGTTTCGGCATCGAAGGTTTCAGCCTGCCAGATATCGGTCCAGTTCACCGCCGTCGACGGCAGATAGTTAAACCCGCACAGCCAGCCTTTTTGCTCATACCACGCCTGTGCCTGCTCCCTGCTCCACTGCTCTTTCATTACGCGTCCTCTTACTGATAATATTTAGCTAATAAATATTAGTTGCAGGATAAATGCGCAAATCATGGCGTGAAGAAAAGCGATGCCCCTCACAAAGTTCACGCTTCGATGAATGAGAAACGTGATCGACGGCGCTAAAGCGTGCGGTTAGGGTATGATGCGAAGTCGCGAAAGGGAGAGGACGGATGAAGCGAAAAACAAAAGTGACGATGAACGATATTGCGCGGGCGGCAGGGGTGTCGCAGGCGACGGTATCGCTGGTGCTTAACCAGTCCCGCAACATCAAGCTCAGCGACGACACCCGTCATAGGGTGATTAGCGTCGCCACCGAGCTCGGCTACGACCGCCTCCCCGCCGTTCACGCCCCGCGCAACCAGGAAGAGATCGCCCTGCTGGTCAGCTCCATGCAAAGCTTTGACCCGTTTATCGACGCCATCAGCCAGGCGCGGGAAGCCGCGTGGCGCAACGAGACCCTGCTCACCGTCTACGACTACGGCGACGACATCGAGCTGGCGCTGAACATCATCCGCCAGTTGGAGAAGCGCAACTGCATCGGGATTATCCTCGCGTCTCCGGTCACCACGCTAGTGGACATGACGGCGTTTCAGGACTGCACCCGCATCCCGCTGGTGCTGCTCAACCAGCGCGACCCCGGCTCGCCGCTGCTGCCGTCGTTTATCCCGGACGACTACGCCAACGCCTTCCAGGTTACTAAACACCTCATCGCCTGCGGGGCCACGCGCATCGCCCACATCACCGGCGAGAGCTGGATGGAGGCCTCGCGCCAGCGTCTGGCGGGCTACCAGGCCGCGCTGCAGCAGGCCGGACTCGCGTGCGACGACGACCTGGTGCGCCAGACCAACTGGCAGTTCAGCGAGTCCTTTACCGCGACAGCTTCCCTACTTGAACTGGCCGAGCGCCCGGACGCCATCTTCTGCGCCAGCGACTGGCTGGCGATTGGCTGCTATCAGGCGCTGGCGGTGAACGGCGTGCGCATCCCGCATGACATGCTGCTGGCGGGCTACGACGACCAGAAGATCTCCGAGCAGCTCACCCCGCCGCTGACCAGTATCCAACTGCCCTACAGCGAGCTGGGACGGCTGGCGGTGGAGTACCTGTGCAATCAGGAAGATGCCGCCACGCACGTGACGCTGGCGGGCAGGCTAAAGGTGCGTGCCTCAAGCCTCGTCTGAGGTAAACACCATGCCCGCATAGGGCTTCTCGCGACACGCCGCCAGCCGCGCGGCGAGGCTGCCCACGTGCAGCTCCAGCTTGTGCCCGTCCGGGTCGAGAAAATAGAACGACGCTCCCTCGCTTTTGTTCTGCTTCCAGACGGTGACGCCCGCCTGCTCAAGCCTTTGCGAGAACGGTTCAAAATCCGCTTCCGCGACGGTAAACGCGTAGTGGGTGTAGTCGCTCTCCTGCGGCGGCACGAACTGGCGCGCCTCATCGTACGACAGGCAGACCCACAGATCGCCGCAGGTGAGATAGGCCCCGGTATTCCAGTGGGCGTGCAGCGCAAGCCCCAGCAGCTCGTGCCAGAAGGTGACGCTTTTTTGCAGGTCGCTGACCGCGAGAGTCAGATGGTTGAGAGATTGCAGCATGACGTGCCCCATATGACTGAAATTTAGATAATTGATCTTACTTCTACAGAGCCTTTTCAAAACCATTTCGGAGTAATTTGCATTAAGTAAACTCCCTATTTAGCCCCCCTATAATTGACAGCAGTAGATGCAGAGGATCTTGTTATATGATACTCGCTATCATATACCTCGGACATATAACCAAATGAAAAAAATCATGAAATATCGTTTAAGTAATCTTCAGACATTCATAATTTCTTTTTTCTTAATAATTATCGGTTGTAGTATAACGCGGTATACCAGCTTTGAAACCGCATGGCTTTTTTTGTTGGGTGGGCTTTTTTTAGCATTTATATCACTTCTGGAAAGCAAGCGTCTTTCGCGCGTTGAAAAAGGGGTTTCGCTAATTTTATTTGGGATATTCATGGGATTAGGAATTCCAGAACTGTTCCAAAAAAACTATAAAGACTTAATGCCCCCTGATTTCAACGAGAACCTTGCTATATTTACTCAAATGGCTTTTTTTGTTTGTGCCGGAGCCGGAGGAGGTGTACTCGCCAACCATGCTGAGAATATTAAGACGGTCGACGTCACACCAAATACTCAAAATGGAAATGTTGATACAGCATTAAACTATATAAAAACATTGCAAGTAGAAGCCATATCACAGCGTAAAAAAATAGAGCAGTTAAGGTTAGTTATAATCGTAGCTGTAGGCTTGGGTTTGGCAAACCTTATCGTAACCATTTTAAAGTAGAGAAGGATGCAATTGAATTGTTCAACAATTATGATACTGTAGTTCTATGAACATAAACCACGCCGTGCTCACCGTAAACCGCTGGTGGCTGCCTTCTTAAAGGCGGCACGGAGTAGTTTTCCCCATTTTCAGATAGCCGCCGAAAGGCGGCTTTCTCACATCTAAGACCCCTTTCGGCATTACAACGTTAAGGAGTCTTTATGAACCCGCAAACCATCCTCACCGGCGACCGCCCAACCGGCCCGCTGCACCTCGGCCACTACGTCGGATCGCTGCGCCAGCGCGTGGCGCTCCAGCAGACGCACAACCAGTTTGTGCTGATTGCCGACCTGCAGGCGCTGACCGACAACGGTAGCAACCCGCAGAAGATCCGCGACAACATCCCCGAAGTGCTGGCCGACTACCTCGCCGCCGGCATCGACCCGAACCTGACCACGATTTGCCTGCAGTCCGCCCTGCCCGCCCTCGCCGAGCTGACGATGCTGTATATGAACATCGTCACCGTCGCCCGCGTGGAGCGTAACCCGACGGTGAAAAACGAGATTGCGCAGAAGGGCTTTGCCCGCTCGCTGCCGGTCGGGTTTATGGCCTACCCCATCAGCCAGGCGGCGGACATCACCGCGTTTAAGGCCGAGTGCGTGCCCGTCGGCGACGACCAGCTGCCGATGATTGAGCAGACCAACGAGATTGTGCACAAGATGAACAGCCTGCTGCCCGCCCCGGTGCTGCGCCACTGCAAGGCGATGCTGAGCGACACCAGCCGCCTGCCCGGCATCGACGGCAGCGCCAAGATGTCGAAATCGCTGGGCAACACGCTGCTCCTTTCGTCCAGCGAAGAGACGATTCACCGTGCGGTCAGCGCCATGTACACCGACCCGAACCACCTGAAGGTGAGCGACCCGGGGCAGATTGAGGGGAACGTGGTGTTTACGTACCTTGACGCGTTTCATCCGGACAAGGAGAAAGTGGCGGCGATGAAGGCGCACTATCAGGCTGGCGGGCTTGGGGACCGGGCGTGCAAGAACGAGCTGGAGGCGTGTTTGCAGGAGCTGATTGCGCCGATGCGGGAGCGGAGGGCGATGTATATGCAGGATAAGGGCGAGTTGATGGCGATGCTGAAGCGCGGGACGGAACGGGCGCAGGGGGTGACGCAAGGGACGTTGAGGGAGGTGAAGATTGGGCTGGGGGTGCCGGTGTTTTGAGAGCGGCATAAATAAATATCCCGGCGCAGGGCCGGGATATTTATCAGACGTTGCGCTTAATCACCGGAATATCGCCGGTGTCATTCAACGCGCCCGGAAACGTTTTTAACCACTGCGCGACTTTCTGCTTATTTATATTCACCACACTCATCCCTTCCAGGCATCCCCATAATTCTCTTGTATGCTGCGGCGTAATCACAATGCAGTCTTTCATGGCGCGGATTTTTACCGGCATACCGTTGATAAAGCCTGCACGGGTTAACCAGTCGCCGCCCAGAAGAAGGTATTTCATGTCTATGCGCGCATACAGTTCGCAGCAAGCTGCACTGTCCTGCGGCGTTTCCGCGCGAGGATGGACGGGGGCCGCGTTGGGCGGGTTGCCGTGAAGACGGCGGGCGCTGTTTTTGCGTACCAGCTCGCGGTTTTCAATCATGCCGGTGAAAGCGTCTGATTCTGTTTTGCAAACAGTAAACTCTGGCTTAAAATTCGTCGCAGCCATTTTCAACTCCTTTTCAGTTGTTGGTGGTTAGCGGTATGGGGGTGTTGCAGCACCTTCATATCGCGAATTCTTCTTTAATATTCTTTGATACTTCCTTTTGCCGGTTGGCGTAATTTCTGGTGCTCATTATACAGGGCTGAATATAAATACAGCGGTTTGGTGTTGGGTAAATTTGGAATTTGCGAGGGGGATTCAGGAAATAGGGTTGGGTGCGGTAAAGTGATGTTTTTATTGATTGCGGGTTGATTGGTCTGGGTTTTGCGAGCATCATCGCAATTATTTACCTTCTTCCGTAACGCAATGGCTTCCAGTAAAACTCTCGAACAGGCAATTGCCGACATCACCATCTGGCGCAAAGGCGAACAGCGTGCGCCGCATAAGCCTTTATTGCTGCTTTACGTGCTGGCGAACTATCAGCAGGGGCATGCGCGACTGTTTGATTACGGAACTGAGGTCCACAACCAGCTACTTAACCTGTTACAACGCTTTGGCCCGCAGCGGAAGACGCATAAGCTTCAGCGATGCAGCTCACGTAATAACGGACTATATCGTTGGATATTACAGCGAGCTAAGACCGCACGAATATAATGGTGGATTACCGAAGAGCAATAAAAATACCTGAATCCTGAGCATCAACATCGTTTTCGTCGTTTCCCATTGGTATGGCCCCCCAATAGGAACAAAATATGAGCGTACACGACGAAAGACCATCAGGGAATAACATGTCAGAACATTAAGAACCAAATACTAATTTAGACAATATAATTTAACTTCAAATCGCAAAATATGACTTCAGTATAAAATTTGTGGTACAATCTCTTACTATAGTCAAGACAACTACAAGAGGCATCGCCATGGTCCGCTGCTGTAGCGCGGCGAAATTTTTCGCACCGAAACGCATAAAATTATGCACCGCAGCAACCGAGCGAAATACCGCTATTGCGCACAGTGCAAATTAAAACGCCACGCAACTCACCTGATTAAAATGATGAAGCCGGGAACCGACGATAAAGAGTGGATATACCGGCATCGAAAATAAGCGCAACTCGCTGCCGTGTTTCTCCGGCTGCAATTAGTCTCCCCATCTGATCCCACTGTTCAGCTGTAAACTTCGGGCGTCTTCCTCCCACTCTGCCTTGAGCCCTTGCTGCTGCCAGACCAGCTCTTGTACGTTCCACAATTAATTCACGCTCCATCTCAGCCAATGCGCCCATAACGTGAAAGAAGAAACGTCCCATTGGGGTAGACGTATCTATACTGTCGGTCAGGCTGCGAAAATTGATATCTCGAACCCTCAACTCCTCTACCAGCAGGACAAGATGGCGCATGCTGCGCCCAAGGCGATCTAGTTTCCAGACCACAAGCGTATCCCCCTTTCCCAGCGTCTTAAGCACACGTTTTAGCCCTGGACGCTCCGAGGTTTTACCGCTGATCTTGTCTTCAAATATCAGTTCACATCCTGCGCATTCCAGCGCGGTTCGCTGCAATGCAGTGTTCTGGTCATTTGTTGACACCCTTACATACCCAATAAACATGGTTTTATCCCCTGCAAAAGGCAGAAAGCATGCCACTGGTGAGCTGGATGGTCATTCTCAAAAATGTTGGTTTGGGAACAGCGGCAACAAAGAACGTCGGAGTCGGTGCCGGACAGATACCTGATATGTCCAGTTTTACCAACGCGAGTGGGTGGCAAAAATTGCCAGGTGGGAAAATCTTACAGTGGGGAAAAGCTGGTTTCCCTGTAGGGCAAACACAGATTTCAGTTCCATTCCCTATCAATTTCCCCAGTGTGGTAAGCAATATTCAGCTTACATTTTCCGATATTAACTTTTCTGGTGGAACCCCCTCGCCAACTTTGGCAGTGGTGAATAACACCGTTAACGGCGCAGGGTTTGGGGCGTACATGTCCGGTGCAGGGGGTTTCAATGCATACTTTTTTGCTATTGGGAGCTAACGTGAACACATATTTTTATAGCGCTAAATACAACAGTTTTTTCCCTCTTGAGCTTAAAGATGATTATATCAATGGCATCGGTTGGCCAGAGGATGCAGTCGAGGTAACAGAGCAGATATATAACGAATTTACGGGTGAGCCGCCTAAAGGACAAAAAAGAGTAGCTGGAAAAAAAGGATTACCTGGATGGGAAGACATTCCTCCTCCGACCCATGAAGAAATTGTAGCGCAAGCGGAGGTTGAAAAGCAGAGCCGTATTGATGCTGCAAACGACTACATAAACAGCAATCAGTGGCCAGGAAAAGCGGCTATGGGCCGCTTAAAAGACACTGATAAAGCGAGATATAACGCGTGGCTAGATTACCTGGATAATATTGAAGCCGTTGATGTCTCAACGGCCCCGGATATTACCTGGCCTATCTCACCGGAGATGTAGGCCACTTGATATTGGGTGCTCCGGAGGTGTCAACCGCCTCCAGCGCATCAAGGTAATCCAGCCACTGATTATATTGAGTTAAATCGCCACCCTTGAGGCGTCCGATCGCTGCCTTGCCGGGCCATTGCTTACTGTTTATGTAATCGTTAGCCTGGCTGAGCAGTGATTGTTTCTCTGCCTCAGCTGCTGCCAGCTGTTCCTCATGGGTCGGCGGCGGCGTATCAGCCCATGAAGGATAGCCTTCATTATCCGCAAGCCTCATTTTACCCTCTGGCGGATTCTGAAATTCTGCAAAAATAACTTCGTCAACCTCTACGCCATTTTCTGGCCATATCCCCTTGGCAAGGTAGCTATCTTTTAACTCAACAGGATAGAAAGCATTCGTTTTAGCATCATAAATATATTTCATTTTATCTCCCTATCGCTATCCAGTTACACCCGGCGTTTACGCCATTAGTTCGTGAACTCATAAAATAAGCCCAATTAACCGCCTGTGGAGAGACTGCAAAACTAGGGCAATCGTTTGAAGTACCAGAGGCCTGATCAAAAGATGTAGTGACCTTGTAACCCATCTGTGTAAATGGGATCGGAAATGAAATAGCCGTTGGTGATGAAAGGGACCCTACAATAGCCGTTCCTGTCTGGATAATGGTTCCGTCAGGGAAGCGCACCCAACCTGGCCCGGATGTAAATTCGCTATGCTGTACGGCGTTAACGATACGACTATCATTACCCGCTGCTACGGTATTCGCAGTTGTACCGACATCGCGCGTAGCTGAATTACCCAGCCCAAGGTTAGTACGTGCTCCAGGAGCATCTTTTGCACCTGTCCCACCTGATGCTAATTGCAATGCAATATTTCCCGCTGGGGAATTTATCGAATACGCCCCCCAAACCCCATTCTGAATAAAAATATAGGACTTTTTATCTGGTGACCAAATGCGGGTTTCGCTTGAGTCCTGGTCAAATCTTCCCAAACCAAGGTTTGAGAGAGCGGTCGCAATAGCAGCCGCACCATCGGATTTGATATCAGCAAATGGATTTGAGCGACTCAGTAACAGCGCTTTAAGTGCTGTTAACAACTGATTTTGTTTAGATGGATCAACATTAACACCGGCAGCGGTCAGGACAGTAATAAGCTCCGACTGCGCATCTCTGACAGCCCCCTGCACGTTATTCAGATGCTCAGCATCAACAATGGTCCCCAACTCACCTGTGAGCGGATTACCATCATGGAAAAGATTATCCGGCGTCTGCACCGGTGGCATTAAGGGCCGCATTATTCATTCTCCTGATATGCGAAGTAGCAAAATGTATGGGCTGGTTTGAGATCACGGAAGACTTCTTCAATAATCGGATCACCAAACGTTGTCAGACGCTCACCTGCAGCTGAGCTGCCTGAGCGAAAGCGATAGGATTGCGTTCCTGAGTTCTGAATATTGACGCGCCAGACCCAAATAATGTCTTCAACCCAGAGGCGATCACCGGCGCGGTTAACTCCCGCTCTGAAAGGTTGCGGTTCATCAATTGTGATGATGTAGCCAAGGTTACTGGCCAACTGAATAAAGTACGGAATACTAAGGCCGCCGACCTCGGCCAGTTTAGCCAGAACACGCTGCTGGCGTTGCTGGTATGTGGCATCTTCAGCAGGAGTAAGGTCAAGAACGCGCTCCCAGTCAGCTAAAAGGCTGCGGGCATAAAATGGAGTAACGCCACCTTCGACAAGTCCTGCAGACGTATCGAGAGTGTCGAACACGCCTGCTTCTGATCGCAATGATGCATCAAGCAGGGGCTGACCCGGACTGTACGAAATGAGTGGCAGCAGGCGATTTAACAGCGTGAAGTAGCTCATAGCAGCTCTACCTCAACATTTCCTAATCTGAGCCATTCGACTTTCGTGGCATCGATTACCGGTTGAATATTTGCCGATGGTGTAACGATGTCATAGTCGGTGATACCCGGAATTAGAGAAATTAATGTCCCCGCCTGGCTGCGAATAAATGCCACCCCAGGCTCACGGCGTGAGTCATCATCCTCCAGCGTTGCGGTGACTTCCTGTTTGGCGGTTGCAAGGGTGATGCCTTCCAGTGATACCTTCACGAGCACGTCAAATGTACGGATGACAGGCATGAGCACCAGCGTGTTTTTTGCTGTAACAGGCCGGACATCGTCAATGTGAGCCTGCACCCTGTCGATCACATCCTGAGACGGCAGCCCACCTGCAGACGTGATCACGACATCAACGGTACCCAGCCCCCGCCGCAAAGGGTAAACATATGCGGCGGATACGCCCGATACCTCCAGCGCCCAGCGTTTGTAATCATATTTATTACCGCCTGCAGGAGGCCTGCGGATGATTTCAAGCAGACGGGCAAGCAGCTCTGCATCCGTTTCCTCATCCGTCCCGCCAGTCATCAGACCGACTGTCACTGTGCTGTCAAACCCGTCAGGTGTAGTGGTCAGTGTGGCCGATGTGACGGAGGTGGTGTTACCAGTGGTTCCGGCCTGAGAAGACACTGCGTTTACCGATGATTTTCCATCTGCCCCGACAATAATATCTTCGGTTGTTGTCCACGAAACACTGTCGCGTTTGAACACAAGACCGGCAGCGGCCACCGCTCCTGGTTCGCCGGTAAACGTGGCAGGCCCGGAGGCGCTGTTGGCTGCTTTTTTGCTTAAACCACGTAAACGGGCGTGCAGATAGAGGAATTCCGAATCAGCAGTATCCGGGAAGATCTGACGGACTATCCATCCCTGATGCTGATAAAGCCCCTCGGCAACGCTGGCTACACTCGATGCCCTGATGTACCAGTCGCTGTCCGGGCCCAGCTTATCATCTGACAACTGCAGGAGATTTTTGATATCCCGCAGAATGTCAGTGCGTATTTGCGCGGCATTTTTGGTAATGAATGGCATCAGCTGACCTTAACCGGATATTTCCAGGTCTGCGGCGTTCCGCTCGCGGACGTGACGGTGATATGAAGCAGCATCCAGCCTTTTTGCCAGTGCTCTGCAGTAACGGAAATGGACTGGGCGCGACCGTCGTCAATAATCGGCTGCAGGGCCTGCTGCGAATACTGCACCGCGAGTTTCTGAACGCGAGACACATCCTTTTCGCGGCGGAGTGTATGCAAAAGAGAGCCCAGAGTTGGATCTGCCCACCATGAGCCAAGGGGCGTCATCAACCGTAAGTAGACGGCATTCGCTAAAGAGTCTGAGCTGTCGCCGGTATAATCGCCGGTCGTTGGATCAATCAACATTTCCATGCCGTAATACTATCGGCATGGAAATTTAAATTATCGGTGAAGGGGTTCAGTGGGTATTGCTTTTGAAGGAGAACTTACGTTACCACAAATTACATTTGCTGATTAGGTTTCTGCGTTGTGCCTGCGTCGCCGCCGTGGTTGTGGTCGTGACCGTCATAAGTCTCACGCATGGTGTTCAGCGTAGACTTACCGTCAGCGACTTCATTACTGCCTTTCAGCAGTGGTGTATCAAAATCTGCCCGCTCTGAGGCTGTGGTTTTATACGTTCTGGTATTAACAATATGTTGTTCGGTATTCACCGTGTGCTTTTTAGTATTAACGATATATTCATCGCAGTTTACTTCAATTATTTTTCCGCGCTTCAGAATAATGTTGCTGCCTTCATCAGAATAAATGGCAAGCTCACCACTTTTCAGGCTCTTTAGCCTGTATGCAGCGTGTTCCGTGGCAATCACCACACTATGACTGGTGCGCCCGTTAAGCGGGAGCATAATGGCTTTAGTCCCCCTGGGCGGGTTGGATGTAAAACCGTACTGCTGGAACATCTCCACATCCTGCAGAGACTCAGTAGCCAGACCTTTACCCTGAATGGTCTGAATATCACCGCCGCTGTTGACCCTTATTAAAACTCCCCTGAAGGCTTGTCTTATACGGTTTAACGCCGTGTTAATACGAGAATCAATTTTGTTCCACATCGATAATCTCCAGCTCTTTATTTACTTTGGCGCGACGCTTACGTGATTTGCGTTTTTTCGGATAAGCATCTGGTATCCATATGGCGTCCTCTTTGAGACGCAGGGTGGTAATGGTGTTGTCTGGCCGTCCACCTGAAAACTCTCTTCCCATAAGGAAATAAATGTCATCTATGTCGTGTGGCTCGCTTCGGACACGTATACGCTGGCCCGGTTGCCATAACTGACCGTTATCCATGCGATGGCCTTTAACAATAGCCGTCAGATCAAACCCGTTCAGACGGGCGTCAGCCATGGCCTTTCTCGCGCGATAATCAACCTGCGCCTGATTATCAGCATCACCGGCAACCATAATCTGCGGACGATAGAAAGGTACTGTACTGTCGCGAACGGTACTACGTAAGCCATGAAAGCCATTCTCTGCAGAGCCAGTGCTGTCATAAATTGCGTCGGCATCATCATCATCGTCTTCAGCCTCAGCGCTCTGGTCATCAACGTCAATAACTTCCAGTTTCCCTGACTTTTTCCCCTGACCGTGTCCCTGTGCCAGCATTGTCAGTTCAGAGAACGCCCCGGTAATGGATGACCGGTCACTGAGATCGAGGACATTATTTCCCCGACCGTCACGATTCAAAACAAGCGTGGCCACGGGGTCTTTTGTGTAGTCCGGCCCTCCAATTACCAGCGTGCCATCTGGCTCAAACCATGGCCATAACCCGCGTGCAGCAGCTGCACGTTCAAGGGTATCCCACGCACGTTCTCCGGGCTCCACGCTGACCTTGTCATTACGCAGGGATGATTCAGCCTCGATGCGGATGTTCGTTATCCCCAGCGGTCTGACAACCTGCGCGATCACTTCTTCAAGACTGAGCTGGCGGGAGGTAAAAACGGGTGAAGCGCAGTCAACAAGCACGGCTGCGCCATCGCGACCGGAAAGCGATAAAGAGACCTGCTGACGGGATACCCGGCGCTGAACCACATCCACCCGACCGGACATGACAACATCATTACCCACCCTGACCAGCACCGGCACACCACGTTTAATGGCCGGAGGGAAAATACCATCAGGCAGCCCAAGCGTTACGCTCCATGCATCGGAGGGGATCAGAAAATCGGAGTCAATCTGATAACGGCTCCATGCACTATGGATTTTGCCATCAATAACCAGGCTCACTGTATTCTGCGAATCTTTATCTTGAGTAGGCATTCAGAACGTCACCGGCTTTGATATTGTTAGGATTACGTAGTGTCGGATTAAGGCGCAGCAGCTCGGCGGCGCGCGTGTAGTCCTCGTACCACAGGTGGGCCAGCAAATGCAGGTTAGTGTCGGACAATGCCACTCGCGTAGTCAGTGGTGGTCTGCTGGTAATAACCGCTGCGCCCAGCTCCTGAACGGTCAGGGCGATATCCTTGAGTCCTTCAACCACGGGTTGCCAGGTCACGCCACCAGGTGTTTCACCGGCACTCACGTTTTGCGTATCGGCAGCAAAGGTGTCCCGCGTCTGGTCGATTGCCTCCTGAATGGCCGTCCTGGTGTCATTGGTGATTTGCTCAATATCGACAGGAGACAGAATATCGCTGATGCTGCTGTCACTGAGTATGTCTGAAGCATCAAGTGCCAGCTGGATTGCAACCTGAATTTTTACCGCCGTTACCAGCTCGGTAATATCCGAGGTTGATGACCCTGCCGGAACGGAAACAGCAACCGTCTTTTGCCCGGTCACTATCTGCTGAGGTAATGCGGCCACATCCTGCAGATTATTACGGCCATTCTTCCAGTCGGCCATCACGATGCCCGTTGTGCCGGAAACGTCTGAGGACTGTGAATAGCTTCCGGGATTATTACTGACACTTGATTTGGACTGAAACGACGTCAGACTCAGCGCACTCTGCAGGTCATTCATGAACGCTTTTGGGTAATTAACAAAGTCCGAGGTGGTACTGACAAATCCCGTCAGTTCCCCCTTAAGCACGGTCACCATATTCAGCGTCGTGGTTGCCAGCGATTTCGCTTTCTTCATCCACTTTTTCGCAGTACGCAGAGGCGAGAGGATATTGTCGATAGCCGTCTGGGCTTTCTCCAGAGCAGATTGCGCCTGGTTGAAAATGATATCGGCTTTCGACAGCGGGAAGTCGCTGCCAAAGAAAGGCAGATTAAGCCCTCCCTGGATAAAGACCACCTCGACAACGCAGTAATCAACGTTCTCCGCTTCATGCGAAGCCTGATACTCAATGCACTGCATGCCCGTCATGGAGCCGAAAACCGGGTGGATTAACTCCGCGCTGCCGCGTGTATCCAGCGCGGCCAGAAACGCCTGCAGTCGCACATCGTAATCGTCGCCCCAGAAAAGGACCGTCATTCGCAGGTTACGAGGCTTGCGGCCAAGGTCATCAACATCGCCACCGTCCACATAGGGATACTCATACGTCGCAATGTCGCGGCTGGCGCTGTCACGGGTATTAACCACATCGAAGCGAACGCCCCTGAATGAGGCATCCTGTAATGAATCTTCCCAGCTCACTGCGGGCCTCCTGTTGAGCCGCGAACGGATTGATCGCCGTTATACTGATTGACGGCCTCGGCAATCTGACGCTCATCGAGCATGACTTTAGTGGTGATGTTTACTGGCTGAGGCTTTTGTTGCTGCTGAGGCAACAGATAAGACGGCACGCCTGTTGTTGCTGGTGTGTTTTGCCCCATTGTGGCCGGAGAACTCCACCATGATTTGACCTCATCCACGGCATCCAGCAATCCGGGGCGGGCTTTTACTGCATCTAGCATGCGTGCTGACTCATTGGAATAGTTGTCAACCTTAAGTCGTTCACGTGCATCTGAATCACCTCGCTCAACGTGAACGAGTGGGGCATCCTGCATACCCTGATAAAGGGCCAGTGGAGCTAATACCTTGCCAGCTCCGCCACGAATAACGGACCAGGCACGTCCCAGAGCAGAACCTCCTGCAGATGGCACTCCACCTCCAGGAGAGCCTGGCATTTTTATTCCGCCGCCCGTCAGGAAATTGAGCCCTGCAAAAGCTACCGCAGCCGCTGTCATGGCTTTAATGCCAGTAGTGGCACCAGAAATAGCCGTGGTTAGCTCAGGATATTCTTTAGCGTAATCGGTGAGTTTTGACGTCAAATCACCGTATAAATCGGCAAGAGGTTTCATTGCATCCTGCTCGGAGAACATTTTCTCTGATTCAAATTGTTGCGATTTAAAATCATTGGTTGATGACATTACTTCAAAAGATGCAGCTCCAGCCCCGGACGAATTCTCAGTTCCTTTTATTTGATCTTTTATAAACTCACGCTTCATTATATTTGTTTTCAAAGCAGTACTAGCTTGCTGGTCAGCAATTATTTTTGACGTGATTGAAGAAACAACAATATCCAAAGCTGCGAGGATATCGCTTTCTTTATCAGTGCCTTTATATTTCTTTGCCTCGCTCCTTAGTTTTTGAACTCTTTTATCTGCTGATACAATCCCCGATACGGCATTCATAACGATATCTGGTGTACTTAACCCATTTGTCTTTTGCTCAGCCAAATAGTCAATGTAACCAAGTGCCTTTCCACCTTTTCCTCTGAATTTATAATTCTTCAAAGTATTTTGAATATCAGCACTTGTGATTTTATCAAGTAAATTATTTACGTTAGTAGATGCAGCACTGTTATCACCTGCTGTTTCCGCATTTGCCTGTAATAAGGCTAATATCTTATCAAAATCACCAAGACCAGACATACCGATACTCTTAGCTTTGGTGAGCGTTAATGATAAAGATGACGCCATATCGGCAAGTTCATACTTGCCATTTTCCCCTGAACGAATCGACTTATCATAAACAGTAGGTAAGTCTTTCGGATCAATGTCAAAGTTTTTTATAGCGCTGATACCAATTTTAGCCAGGTCTTGTGGGTTAGCACCTGATGCTGAAGCATAACGAGTAATATCAGGCAATATTTTCATAGCCGTCTTTTCATCAAGACTACCTGCAAACAGAGCATTCAGCGTATCCTGTGCTGCTTCAGGCGTACCGCCACCGTAGCGCACCGCATTGCGGATAGCGTTATTGATAACGGGGATTTTTTTAATACGCTCAGGTCCAGACAGCTCGTTATATGCAGTGTTGGCTATTTCTGCATTACGTCGTTCGAAGGCCATCTGACGCTGAACCGGGTCTTTAATAATCATACCCGCAGCGGTTAACCCACCGGCTACTGCTGCCACGGTTGAACCTGCAGCACGGAAGCGCTGCATGCGCGTCATTGAGTCATTCACGCCACCAAGCTCAGTCCGCAGCGTTTTGACCCTGTCAGTCATCGCCCTGAAAGCCCGATTCTGCTCATTCGCGGACAGCATACCTGTGCGGGTAAGGCGGTTATAGGCCGCCATGGTCTGCTGTATTTCACGCTGAATCTCGCGCTCTGAGCGAATGCCAAGAGTTGATCGCGCCGAACTGGCGCGGCGGTATTCCTCAATCAGAGAACGGGAGGCGCGAATCGCTGTGGCTGAGTTCTGCTGGCGGGATTTCGCCAGCTCGTCATCGGTCTTTTGCGCCGCTTTGGTATCACGGCTGATGCCCTGCACCGCCTGCTTAAGCACTTTGGAGCCGGTGTCACGGGCAAGCAGCTGCAGCGCCAGTTGTAAGTTACGCGCCATGGATTATCTCCGTTTGCCGACTTTCTTCCGGCGTTGCGATTTGACAGTGCGGGTTGTGCGGGTGGTGGTTTGCCCGGTTTTCTTTCCATGTAACCGGGCAAGTGCTTCGGTGTAGCCGTCGAGTTCCGTTCGGGTCATGCTTCCGATTTGTTGTTCACTGATCCCGTATCGCCCGAGGGCGAGGACGAGGGTTCGGTACCCGGTGAGCTTTTGTTCAAATCCATCCGCTTTTTTTTAATGGCTTCAATCTGAGCATCGATGAGATCGAAATCATCGTCATTCAGCTCGTTAAGGAGCAGCTCCGCCGTGATTTCTTCCTTCGGCAGGTCTCCGAGGGAAGTAATTGCACACGCCATCACTGCAACGCGATAATACATGTTTGCGGCGGCACCCTCGGTCGTGCCGCAGGCTTCATCGGTTGCCCGAAGCGCTTCAATGGTATCGCTCACCACAGGCAGCCTGACGGCAAAGTCAAAATGGACTTTATCACCGTATTTAACGCCATATAAAAGCTGCTGCTTTTCCATTTATTCCTCCACCCGACGAAGCGCATTCATGGTGATATCGCGCTTCGCTTCGTTGTCGACGGTGTACTGAGCCCCGGCCTGAGTGCTGAAACAGTCCAGGTAAGAAACACGTTTACCGCTGCTGTTAAGTGGATACTGGGTGATTTTCGCACCTTCAATACCGCCCCAGTTCAGGTCGCCGGACTGCGGGATGACTACCGTAACGGTCAGCTGAATCTCTTCGATGCCACGGGAGAAGCCTTTGGCGCGGCCCGTTTTATTCATCGTCTTCACAAGCTTTCGCCCGGTGGTCACATCTTCCTTGAGGTCGGTCACTTCAATTTCCTGGCCGTCGACTTCCATGACGATCGCGCCAACATATTCTTCAAGAGACATTCTGGTTTACTCCTCAGAGCAGCAAATCAATTCGACCGGCAAAGACGTGCAGGCCATTCACAACATCCGCAGGAATGCGAGCGTTCAGCTGGTTAACATCCTGCAGATCGCGCTCCACAATAAGACCGTCTTTGTTGGTATCCACCTCCTCGACAATCTCCAGCTCCTCCAGCTTGTAAAGCACATCAAGCAGTTCACTGCGCACCTTCGGAGGCGTCCTTGAGCTGAGCTTGTCACGCGGGAATCGCAGAGCGATGCGTTCACGGCAGGCCTTGCGCACGTAGTCCAGCGTTCGGATGGTGGTGATATCCAGCAGCGCCACATCATCCACGCCCTGGGCGTTTTTGGTGTAGGTGCTGATAGCGCGAACGATCTGCACTTTGTCACCGGGGCCAATCTCAAACGGCGTAAGACCATTACGCAGGGCGTTCTCCTGCTCGGTTCGCCCTGGCTGACTCTCTACTGCAGTCACGTCCAGCGTGCTCATCGCAAGGGTGTTCAGCGGACGGGCCGGGTCCTCTTCACTGGCGATAACAGCTGCATAGGCAGCGGCAATCTGCGCCGGTGTTTTTACTGAACCGCTATGCCAGCCCAGCGTGATACGCCCGTCATTAAGTGAGGCTGCCAGTGCAATGCCGGTGGAAAGCGACTTGCGCCACCCACCCACACCGATTGCGCCGCGCTGTTCCATCGCATTGCTGACGTTTGTCAGATGGTTACGCAGCGCCGTCATCGCCTCCTGGGTGGAGAACGGACAAACAACAATGTTATGACCTGCAGAGAACGCCGCTGCCAGCGCTGGCGTAATATCCGGATCAACATTGCCGCCTGCAAGAGTGGTCGCCGCCGCTGTGATACCCGCTGCCGTCACGCCGGAAGAGACAATAATGTCGTTACCAACCGCCCCTTTATGGCGGCAGGTCAGGGTCACTTCCCCCGCGTTTGCCGTTGCCGTCACTGGCAACCCGTCTTTCTGGGTAATCAGTTCCGTCAGCGCTGCCGCAATGGTCTCCGCCGTATCTGCTGCCGAAATACCGACATCAATACGGGTGCCATTAATGGTTACGCTCAGCTTCCCGCTGGAAGATGCTGTGCCGGTCAGGGTGACTTTGCCCGTCGCGGCTGTTGCAGTGGCCGCATCGCTGACCCCGACGATCTGCAGCTGCAGATAGGGGTAGGCACCGATGGCCGCTGTGGCCATCAGATGCGCCAGTGAGCCACGGCCAAAGTACGTCGCGGCCTCTTCATCAGAAAAAACAGACTGAATGACAAGCGGTGCAGACGAACCGGAGGCAAGCATTGGCGCAATCATCAGCACCTTCTGGGTGTTACCCGGCAGGGTACGAACGGCCAGGCGGGTGTTGAACTCAATATACTGACCCGGCTTGCGGTTCGTACCGATAGTGTCAAAGCTGATATTAGGACTGCTCACCGTTCACCTCCGCGCTGGGCTCGCTGCTTTTGCTTTTGGTGTTCTTGTCACTGCTGGTGACAATAATCAGATCACCGGCCATTACCTGACGCTGGTAATAAGCGGTGTTCTCCACCTCAAGGGGTTCCGCATCGGTAATGTAGCGGCGCGCATTATCTTCGCGCGGCACGCTCAACCCTCTGGCGGCTTTTACTTTAATTTTGCTCATGACTGATAATGTCCTCTGCTGCATTGTCTTTATCAGGCTGCTTAAGATCGTAACTGAGTCGGGTTCTCAGCCATGCCGGGTCATCGTCGGTGGTGGCACCGCCATAAATCCGGAACATATGGTCAGCATGACCTTCCGGTGCATCCGTGAGCGGGTAACGCCCGTTCTCCAGCGCCGACTCAATCCACTTTGTGTCGAACTCACAGGCAAAAACGGAAAATGCCTGAGACTCTATCTGGGTGTTGAAGAGCGTGCGCACGCGACCGGGGCTGAGCGGGTCGATTTTGATACCCGTATCGGCCATATCCTGACCCGACAGCAGACGACGAACGGCGGCGACCAGAATATACGTCCCCACCTCCTGCACATGCGGCCCACCCATTCGGGCCGCTTCTTCACTGCGCAGGCTGCGCTCGCCAACCACCACGACAAAGCGACCGTGGGTGACAAACCGTTGCCGGGCTGTGCTGTATGGCTCGGTTTTTTGTACCCCGCCGAAGGTCACCCAGACCGCAGGGAGCTGGCGCAGTACCTCCGCAGGTTCGCCGTCCAGCTCGCCGCCGTAGGAGCGCACGTTCTTCGCCATACGTCCCATACCTTTGCGAAGGCGCTCCACGATGGCTTTTTCAATATCCGTAACCACCATCAGAAACTTCCTCCGCCAGTCTGGTCACGCCCGAAGACGCGACCACCTGACACCATCCGCGCACCGGTTCCGCTTTTCACCACTTCCCCCGTCGTCGTGCGGCCCAGATTGATTCGCCCGGATGCAACTTTTTCCAGGTAACGAACGGTGTCCTCATACCGCTCGCGGATTTCCGCTGTCATCTGGGTCTCAGAGCCGCACAGAAGATAGCGGGCGATGTTGCAGCAGCGACCGACGAGAACACGGGGCTCATCAGCCCAGGGCACCGGATAGCGACCGCAGAGATAACCGTCGATTTCAGCGCTGGCCTGAGTGAGTGCGCCGTTCAGCACATCATCGTCAATCTGCCCGGTGTAGTTGCGGTCGGTGAGCGACACGCATTCGCGCTCACCAAACGCCCTGACCATGTCCTCCCGGTTCGCGTACATGGCTTACCCCTTGGCCTTTTTGTCCGGGTTTTCCGAACCGGCCTGCAGCGCATCCAGCTTCTGACTCAGTGCATCACGTACCGTCTCCAGCTCCGTGATGGTGCCGTTTGCACTGGCAAGCTGCTGCTTAAGCGCGTCGCCATCCTGGTTGAGCTGCAGAACCGTCGCCTCCAGCTCGCTGACGCGTGCCTTGAGGCCGTCACGCTCAGCGGTCAGGGCGGAAACAGCATCATCACCCCCTGAGGTTTCAGGCACATCCTGCAGGCGGACCACAATCAGATTTGGATCGTTTTCCAGAATCTGGAGTTCGTTCTCGCTGAAATGGTCATCCGGCCAGGTGACAGTATTCGCGCTGTGGGCGATGCCGAGACGGCGAAAACCATCGCGGCGGGCAGTGATTTGAATCGGCATTATGCGTCCTCCCCGGTGGAGCCATACGCCATCTGCCAGAAGCCGTAGCCACCGTTTGCACGGGCTTCAGCACCGAAGATGAACTTCTTGCGCATAAAGACGTTGTCAGCGTTGTAGTCGGTCTGCTCGACAAAGACCGGTTTTTTACGCTCCTGATAAATCAGGGGCTTCACGGGCTTGGTCGTATCCAGCAAGAACCAGGCGGTATCCGAGGTCAGCTCAGGCACAACCAGAACCTCTGCCGTTCCCTTGTAAGGGTTTGGCGTATTGTCCGGGAAGCGGTCAGCCGTCATCAGATAGTTGGCATCGTCTTCAAGAACCGGAGGCACAACCAGGATGGTCGGGCGAATTTTCAGGGACGCGCCTTCATCATCCTTCAGGCTGCGCATGGCGGTTCGTGCAGCGCCGTAACTTGCTTTTGCTGCGGCAAGCGAGGTGACGGCAAGCTTTTTCGTGCCTTTGTTAGAGACCGACTTGCCACCGGAAAGGTGGTCGGTATCAAAGAAGGGCTGACCGTCGTAGCAAAGGTTGGTGAAGCCGTTGTTCAGGAGCGCAAAGACGATATCGGCTGGCAGTTCGGCTGCGGACTGGCCCGCACCTTTCGCCTGCAGGGCATAGCCCATAATCTGATCGTCTTCGATATCGTTACGCTCAACTTCAACCGTCGCTTCCCAGTCTTTATTGCGAATGGTGTAGTTGAACGCGGCGAACGCTTTAATAACCTTGTCGCCAATCCACTCACGCATTTTCGGGAAACGGCTCAGCCAGCTGTAGTCGTTCTCTTTCCCGGTCGACGGCACCACCATCGCAATCTTCTGCCAGTCGGACGGCGTCTGATCAAAGGCGTTCTGGAAGGTCGCTTTCAGATTAATGAAAATCTGACGTACATTTTTTACGTTAATTAACACGGTTCTCTCCTTATTAAATCAGAACCCAGACGCCATCATTCTCAAGACCCAGCACCTTTCCGGCGACCGGGCGGGCGTTGGTATCACTGGTTTTAGCCACTGTCTGGCTGTCCACAACGTAGCAATCCTTGCCGATCTGCGTCTGCGTGACCGCGTCAGCAGTGCTGTTGGCCAGGAACCAGGCTTTACCGCGACGAACCAGCACGTTCGCATCACCGGCTGCACCGGCTTTGTTATCCACCCAGCCATCACAGATGCCGAGGGTGGTATTGGCTGCAGTGGCGCTGCCTGGTACAGCAAAGCCCGCTGCGTTGGCCGCAATAATGTGGCCGCCAAAGAGTTCAGTGGCTGCCGCAACCGGGACGGCAAACAGCTGGCCGTCCCGATAAGGGGTATGACGATCCATTTCGCTCTCCTTTATTTGAGGTATTTCGCGACGCTTTCCGGGTCATTGCCCATCATGGAGCAGATGGCCGGGTCAATCGCATCATCTTCAGCACCCTGTGACGGGCGTGACGGAAGGCCCGCTGGCGGTTGCCCCTGCGTCTGACTGGTCGTCAGTGCGGCAATCTTTGGCGCTTTTTCGATAAAGGCGGTAAGACTGGCCGGATCGGATTTCGCCAGTGACGCAGCCCATGCCTGCTGAGCCGGAAGCAGACGACCGTCGCCAAGGGCAACCGTAATCAATGCTTCAGCCTGCTGCGTGGCGAGTGCGGCGGTATTACCCGCACCGGCTCGCTCTGTTGCCTGCTGAACGGCTGAATGCATGACCTCTACCGAAACCCACTTAGCCGGGTCAGGCGTGTCGAGTTTCGCTGACAGGTCGGCGATGCTCTGCGCGTTCTGGTTCAGGATATCCAGCAGACTAACCGACGCCGCTGCAGTTCCCTGGCCATTGGAAATCATGGTGATGATTTTTTGCAGCTCAGCCATGATCTCTTCTTTCGTTGAAGCGGTTGGCAGATTGAGCATCCAGCGCAGGTTGCTCAGTAGCTCGTTGAGAAATTCTTCATCCATTTCGGTCTGACCCTCTGTGGTTAAATGCGCGGCCATCAGGGAGGCGGCAGCAAGTAACACTTCCTCCATCCCGTCCACCGCAGGTGTATTGGTCAGCGCGGCGTTGAGCAACTCCAGCACCTGACCGGTTTTGTCGTAAGAAAATACGGGGGAAATAAAGCGATACTCTTTCGCCTCGACCATCGCAGCCGCAGCGGTTGTCCACTCGACATCGATGGCGAACAAACCTTCACCTTCACGCCACTCCAGTTTTTTGAAGAATGCAGCTGCAGGCGCAGGCAGACCGTTTTTAGCGGCCCGAAGGGTCTGGTGTTCGTAATCCAGGACGTAAGGGGTATCGCGGGCATCAGCTGCGGCAATAAGGCGCTCTGCAATTTCCCGCGTCATCAGCCAGGCGGCGCATTCGGTCGGGCGACCATCACGGGCGCGGAATTCACCAGCCGGAAAGAGCTGAATGACACCGGGGGTAGCGGTGTTTATTTCCTGGGTGAGTGAAGCGATGAGTGTCTTTTTCATGGTGCCGACGATACGGCACCACTGCGGGGAGGTTCAGATGAAGAGGTTCAGTGGATTAGGGCTGAGGATCGTTTTCTTTGGTTGTCGGCTTATCGGGTTTAGCAGACTGACGCTTCTGATGCCTGCGGGAAAAGTATCGGTCAGTGAACCACTCAGCAACCTTTATAACCAGGCCCCCAAAGATGCCAATGAAAACCCACTGCTGCGGGGTGAAATAATCAAGGAAAGCTTTGAATGTGTCCAGTTGCTCGCTCCCGTAATGCATTTATGAGCCCAGACCTTTTTAAACCGCTTTTAAAAACGTCTGAACACCTCTTTGGCGAATCACTCTAGCACAATCAGACTGAACGCGTCACAGCGCGTTACAGGACGAATTTGCCCTCAGTCTAAAATACGTTTCAGATACTGCTCAGCCGTACTCTCCATCTTCTCCACGTCATCTTCGGTGAGATGCAGGAAAGGACGCGCGGGCATCTTAATTTTATACGCCCCGATAGTGTTCCACTGCTCAAAGTTGGAGCGGGATTTTTTAACGAACCGGTTACCCACTGAACCATCCTTGTTCTGGCGGTACCAGGCTTTCTGGCTGCGGGCCGGAATGCTGATTTCCCCGCCCTCCTGGTGGATGCGGGCGTATTTCACATTGGTCCCGACCGTCGCCTCATCATTCGTGCTGTACTGGGTGATACTTGCCGCCAGTCGACCGCTCTTCTGGAGAATTTTACCGCCCCGGCGCTGACGGGCGTATGCCGGGCTCCATCCCATCCACGCCGGTCGACCCTGTTGCGCGAAGTTTTCTTCGACGGCATCGCCCATGGCAGCGGCCATCTCGCGCATCAGGGGGGCGCGGTTTTCCAGCTTTTTAATGAGTTCACCGAGTGAGCGCTCAAAGTCACCAATGTCATACTTGATGGCGTAACTCATGGTTTCAGCTCCAGCAGCTGCGCCGCGCGTTCAGATAACACATCACCAGGTGTGACGGTGGCACCGGCGTTCATCAGCGACAGACGCCAGCCATCGTCAGACGGCACACCACGTACCGCGCGGATGCCGTTCTGCCCGGAGAGGAGCCACACCAGAGCATCATCATCAAGCCAGACACCAGCTGGCTGACGGAGAAGAACGGGAAGCTCTGACCACATCGGGCCCGGAGCCAGCCGGACATCCTCTTCGTGAATGCTTAATGTGATCGCACCGTTAACCCCACGCTCTTCGAGGTGATTCAGCAGCTCAGGCTGGATTCCGCCAACGCGCCTCAGGTCGCCACGGGTCTTCTGCCGCACGCTGACGGTGTCGACCCAGCGACGCACATCATCGCTGACGGCATCCAGCACAGCAGGTTCGGACAGGGTTTCATGGATGGCCTGAGAGGCAATCCGGGGCGTGGTGGTTGCAGATTTATCCATAAGACGCTGTCCGAGAGAAGAGAGCCAGCCCTGACCTGGATTGTGCCCGAATCCGGCATCAGGCGTGTAAAGCTCGCCATTGAAGCGTAACGCCTTAACGTCACGGGTTTCTTTCGGTCCCCATGCCTGCTGTACCGTGACAATGTCCTGCTCCCACGATTTAACCTCAATCCCCATGCGGTCTGCATCCGCCTGAGTTCGGGCACGAATGCGGCAGCGGCAGTGGTATCCGTCAGGCGGGTACATGAACTGCCACACAGGATCGTCATAGCGGGCTGTGAAACCATTAAGTCTGGCGTGGAGTGGCCGGGTGTGCATGTCCATGACGGCCACGCGTTCCCATATGGGGCGAAACTCCGCGTTGGCCATCTGCTCCGCATAGCGACCGGCACCATACGCCGCCTGCATATTGGTTTCAAATATGGTGCGCAGACGGCGTGGTGTGAGTTGTTTACCCTCCAGAACGCCATCTTCATCGGCGACCAGCCTGGCACGGTCGGCAAGCCAGCCCTTACGGATCAACGTTGGGGTAATCTGCCGTTCGAAGTCCCGGAGCGTGCCGCCGTTAACAATATGCTCGCGCAACGATTTATGAATATCCTCAAGCACATCCTGTTTAAGGACGCCCGCCACGGTGAAACTGGTGGCGTGGGCGCGGGCTTCAATATCGTGCCAGTTAAAGCCGGTGGCGTAGCCCTTCGATTCGAAGTAGGCAATCGCTTCTTCGGGCTTTAACCCGATGGCGTACCCCAGATCAACATCAGCTTTCGGCATTGAGTCGCCCCCAGACCTCGCTGACAAACAGCGCCTGCTTTATCAGCTGTTGCAGCTGCGCATCATCCAGCTGAGGATAACTCGCAGCAATGATATCCAGTGCCTCATCAGGGCTTTGCCCCTTGCTCAGAGCCGAGACCAGCGGCGCAATCAGCTTATCCATGGCCACCGCGATGCTCTCCCCAGGCGATGTGGCGCTGTCCAGCGCATCCTGCGCAGGGTCAATAACCTCACCCGTGGTGCTCAGTGCCGTGAAATGGCGGAATACCGGCGTGGTGCTCAGCCCCACCGGAGAGGGTGCAGCAGGCGGCGTAAGCACAGCTTCGTTATCTTTTGGTACCGGAATCCCGACCTTTTTGTGTATCCATGAAGTCGGAATAGTGTCCATCCCGGCGCGTACCAGCGCGGAAACACCATTGGCGAAGGTTTCAATGCTCTCCAGCTCGCGGGTATCAAATACCAGGCGCGGCTGACGGCGCGGGCTGACGTTATAACCATTAATGGCCAGTAACATACGAATGAAGCCACGATAAAACCCTTCCAGCTGTCGGGCATCAGCGGTCAGCAGATCGTGGCGGACTTCGTTATGCACATTACCAAGGGCGTTTGTTGAGGACTTACCGTCCGCCTGTGACGTCAGCGTGCCGCCAAGAATGACTTTTGACGCGGTGCGTTCGCACCAGTTAATCATCGCCATGAAAGGATCGGACTGCCCCTCGGCGGCATCCTTAAATTCGATTTTGGTGTTGTCAGGAATAATCCCCGATGCGTTATGACCGATACTGACCAGCGCTTCCATGAGTTTATCCTGCTCATCCTGGCTGGCCCCGGACATATACGACCCGATACGCGGCGGCAGTCCGTAGATTTCCAGGAACTCAGCGAGATCGCGCACGCTGTAGTTTTTAAACAGATACGGCCAGACCAGCACGCGGTATAACCCTGACTGCGCGATATAACCTGACTTGGCGTTGTGCGTATGCACCAGCCAGCCAAACGGCCAGAGTTCTTCTCCACCCAGCGTGCCGGTGTTAAGACGCACCTCGTCCCCGGCTTCCGGCGTGGTACAGAACCAGCGATGCGGACGCAGTTTGATTTTGACGGGCAGCCACAGATTGCCGTCAAGTTCCCATTTTTCAATCTCCTGAGCGGAAAAGCCATGCCCGATAGCTTCCGCCGCGTTCAGGGTAATATCTTCCATCTCCTGAAGGTCAGCGAACCAGCTGGCCACCATCGCGGCGATCTGCTTTTCTTCCGCCGTCGCGTTCGGCGGTGGCTCGATGCTCCAGTCCAGAGTAAGCAGCGCATTCTTGCGCTTGGCCATTTCAGAAAAGATATGCCCGTCCCGCTCAACCATATCTTCGAAAAGGTCAGCCTGAGCTGCCAGGTCGCCGCGCTCTGCCGCTTCAAGCAAACGAGGAAGACGGGCAATAGTCATTCCCCGTGAGGGGTGAGTTGGCCAGTCACGCTGCAGCTCGAACGTGCGGGAGGACTGGGGGGCTTTAAGCACCTCTTTATTTAGCGGGCGACCATACTGGTCAAGAATCTGAACCATAATCAAAATCCTCCTGAAGGACCGAACCTGTCCCCGCTATGGCCACGGCGGGGAACAGCTTTAAACTCGAAATTACCAGCACCGGAAACGGCCAGCATCCAGAGCATATGCAGGGCATCAGGCCCGTCATCATGGTCAGCTTTGGGGAAATGCCGGAGCTGGTCGATAAGTGTGGTCTGGGAAGGATGCAGGCGTATCAGGCCGTTGGCCATATGTGGCTGCAGTGACTCAATGCGCAGGAGCTTATCAACCGAAGGCGTGACGGCCCTGGCAGGAACGGGGATACCCATCGCAGCGGAGCGCTTCACCAGTTCTGTGCGCAGGAACTCCTGGAACTGGACGGACTCGACCGCCCAGACCTGGCAGTTATATTCTCGCTGCAGCTCGATAACGTCAGAGATAATTTTGTCCGGCACACGCTTGCGGATACGCGCTTCAACAACATCCAGAATGCCGGTGAAGCGGTTGAAACCGCCGACCAGCAACGCAGAAGGGTCACGGCTGTTACCGTGTTTACCCAGACTGGGGTCACATGCACCATAGAAGCGCCACTCGTTAAGGCGGTTGACCCAGAAGTTAATGCAGCCGGTAAATGGCGCATCTTCGCCGCTGACGGGATCGTTCTGATATTCCGCATCAAAGGTGCTGTGGCCATCACGGGCACGGATGAGCATCAGGGCATAAAGCGGACGCGCAGCCCATGACACAACAGCTCCTTCATCCATCTCAGCCTGATGCTCACGGTAGTATGCCTGCGCCAGCATCTGACCATCTTCGTCGTTGTTGCGCAGGATCTCTTCCCATTTATCCCACAGCGACATATTGTGCGGCCAGCTGATGAGCGCTTTGAACCGGGCCCGCGTCCATAGCGGATTTTTAAGGGTGCGGGAAAGCACGGAATCGTAGTGCAGGATTGTCCCGATATACACCACATCGAACTTGGCTCCCGCGCCGCCGAGCGGCAGGACGGTTTTTTTGAGCCAGTTATCGAGCTTGTCACGCTGCTCAGGGTTACGTACCAGCTCATCGTTCTCGATATCATCGAGCACAGCCAGGTCAGGACGATACGGGCCATGGCGCAGGCCACGCAGCTTTTTGCCACTACCGGCGACCTGCACCTTAATGTCGTTGCGGGTGAGGATTGTCCCGGCCTGCCAGACGCGGCCACCGCCCGTCGCTTCAGGGAAGTCCATCAGCAGGCGGGGGTTAAACTGCAGTTCCGCCTTTATCGCCTCCAGCATCGGATAGGCCTGGTCGATGGAGTCCATAATGATGACCGGGTAATGCTTGAGCGCCAGCACAATGCACCAGATGACAAAAAGCTGACTCACGATGGTGGATTTGGCTTCACCACGGGGAGCCGCTATTGCATCGTTCTGGCTCCCCGTGGCCTGGATGATTTCAGGCAGGCGCTTGTAGAGATAGTTATGCAGCTCACTGCGGGCGGAATGGCGGACATAGTGCGGGAAATAATGCTGCACAAAGTATTCAAACCCCGTTACAGGGTCTGCAACGAGGCCGCGACGTTCAGCAATTGCCGCTGCGGAGGGGTCAAAGCCCACATCTTCGGCTTCAATGGTGCGACGAAGACTGGCGGAGAGTTCCGCCAGTTCGGCAAGGAAGTCTTTGCTGGATAATTTACTGGTTCTGGCCACTCGATTAATTCCCGTTTAACGCATCGTTAACCGCCTTTTCAAAGCTATCTCTTGTGCGGTAACAATCCCCCATGAATGAAATCTCATGGTGTTCACCATCGACGGTTGAGACAAAGCAGTAACCTGACGCGATGTATACAGATGCCACGGTACTGGCCATGACGCTGACTTTTTCGTTAACGCGGATCAATTTGTCAGCCATAATTTTTCTCCATCTCTTTACCGAAGGGCTCAAGGATCTCCACGAACGCGGCCAGGTGCTTCGGATAGTGCTCTGCGACAAACGCGCTGAGCTTCTGGATAACATCCAGCGCTACCGCCAACTGACTCACCTCCGGCAGTATTTTCTTGTTGGCTGCGACGGCTTTGTTAAATGCATCGGCAAGGCTTGCCAGAAGCTCGACGCGCTCTCCCGGAGGGAGCTGAGACTCGGTTGTGAGCAGTTCCAGCGTGGTCTGATACTGGGTCATTAACCCGGTGAGAATGGCGCGGCCAATCTCTTCAAGCCCATTCCCGGCCATAAGGTGAGCGGCGCGTAACTTATCCCAGTCATCGCCTGCGTCCTGGGCTTCCTTCTTCCAGCGGCGAGCTGTCGCAAATGCCACGCCAGCCTGAGCGGATGCGATTTCAAGCGACATCTGGCCGAAGATATAAGATCGTCGCAGTTTTTCCCGTGTTTCCTGCGGATGCGCCATATCACAGCTCCAGTTTTGCGCGGATGAGCAGAATCGCTACCGTGATGACACCGCCTGCAATTCCACCCGTAATCGCACCGGCAGACGCACCACGGCGAGCAGCATCGTCGCTGATGGTCGTGAGGCGAACATCAATCCGGCTCAGCTTGTCATTAATTCCGCCCAGAATGTCCGGGCTGACGGGGGCCTGCAGGCGGTCGAGCTGAGCGGAAATCCGGCTCAGCGTCTCCTGCTCGCTCTGGTTGATTGTCGCGCGGCGGGTTCGGCGCTTATGTCTGGCTTTCATTTGTCCTGTTTCCTGTCCAGTTTGTTATCAATGCGCTCGATAGCCGCTCGCAGCTCCCTCATCGCATCCATCATTGCGGTGTAGTTACTTTTCGCATCCTCACGGCGCTGGTATTCATCCCGGATGCGATCAACCGCCTTCTCCAGGTCGGTAATGTCTTTTTGCAGACGACGTATCCAGATGGTGCCGAAGGTTGCAGCCAGCGCCAGCGCAATCTGAAAGGCCATATCAAGAGTCATAATGTTTTTCACTTCCTGTAATACTCATTTATTGCCTGTAGCCTGCCCTCAAGGAGCTGGCACCATGCGCCGTATTCCGCTGAAAACGACACTATTCCCGTGGGGGAGAGTCCGCCACCGGTGCCTGTGGTCTGGCCGGTATGACCAGAAGTGCCGCTGGCGGTGGCTGGCAGATGCTGACCAGCGGGGAGGCTTTCGGCTCCTGGGTAGCCGAAGGCTTCCCGGAAGAGCTGCAGGCCGCCAGGGCCAATGCCGGTATAACCAGGACCATCTTTATCAAGTGCATCTTTAAGCCTCTTTTTAAGATCGCGAACAGTCTCGTCATGTGCCTTTTGCTTTTCAGCCAGCTCGCGGGTCAGCGCATCCGCTTTCTGCTGCCAGGCGTTCTGCTTATCAAGTGCAGCCTTCAGGTCAGCTGCATACTGATTCGCAGCGCTGAGCCTCTCCTGATCCCACTGCCGTTCTTTTTCACTGAAACCATCAGTCAGGCGCTGCTTCTCCTTGCTGAAGGCCAGCGCCTGAACGTCCAGCTTGTTGCCTGTGATGAAGGTGCCGAACCATATCCCGCTGCCTGTCAGAACCACGACGACGAGCAGCGGTTTCCAGCTAACCTTCAGGATTTTCAGGGCTGCTTCCCACATCGCGCACCTCTCTGGCTCGTTTTATGGACATATGCTTTGATGCCTGGCTCTGTGCCACCCATGCGCCCAGATAGGTGAGATACAGCTCACCAGGAGTTTCGGGGCGTGTAACGGTGAGCCAGACCAGCACGAAGGAACTGACCAGGAAGGCCAGAAAAACGATGGTGTCTGACGTTGAGAGACGACCGGTGGCCGGGTTCGTCACCAGATCGCGCAGAGATATTTTCATAGCGCCGCCTTAGCGACATTCAGCCGCGCCACGCGGTCAGCCTGACCTTCAGCCGGAGGGTTGATACGCCGGGTGACGGCCAGAAAATCGCCTTTGTCAGCCAGCTCGTTGCAGCCATTTGCCTTCCAGTACCAGGCAGCGCTGCGGGCTGCGTTGAGATACTCCAGTAACAAATCGGGATTCGCGATGAGGTCGAGGCCCAGCGCCTTACCGCAAAGGCGGTAATTATTGCGCAGGGTAATCTGAATCAGGCCACGTCCGCGAAAGCGCCAGCCATCGCCTGACGCTTCATTACCGTTACCACCCTGATTTGCGTAAACATAATTGGCCATTTTTTCAGGGTTACGGGTATAGCGGCGGGCAAATTCAACCTCGCTCGGCTCGATAATACGATTCTTATTGAGATCGAAGTCGCTGCGGAAAATACGCGCCACGCGCTCAGCATCTGAGTAATAGAGATTTTCACTGAGCCGACTGAAACCCGCGCTCTCATGGCCGGTTTGAGCAATAAAGGCGGCAAGTCGGGCGGGTGTATTAATTTCGAATTCAGCGGTGGCTTTACTGAATGGTTCAAACCATCGTTGCGCCATCACTGGCGAAAGGCCTGCGGCTCGCTGAAATTGTGGGAGTGTTAAAAGCATAACGCCATCCGGTTAAAAAGGGATGGCGTCAGTATTTCATCGGGTTAGGTGAATAATCAGGTGAAGGGGTTCAGTGGTTTATTCAGTCACATCTATTATTATGGGTTCATTCGATTCTGGTTCAACATCTTTTTTCACCATGTATTCCCCCTTTGCTTTAGCTTCATCAATCAATGGGAGATATCTATAAACAATTTTCCATACCTCTTCATCTTGTTTAAAGTCAAGATTGCGGCATGATTGCCTCTCATTCATAGGGTCTGTTGAGTTCATTTTATCAGGATTGGAAACCAACAAAATTTTTCTCCACGCGCAAGATTTTGTTTCGTTTTTCTTTATGAAATCAAATCCGCCAGTTTTAGAACTGCCTGTCTGATATGCAAAAGCCAAATTCCTTTGTGTCTGATAGCCGTCTTTAATCGCCGCGTTAATGAAATCATTCTCAGTCTTAATCGATTCCTGTGCTTGCTCAGGAATATTTATTTTTTTTAATTGGCCGTTGTTAGCCATGCTGTTAAAGCTAATTAAAATAAAACCAGCAGCAATCAAATATTTCATAACCATTCCTAAAAAAGTGAGTTTTGTGTTGAGGTTCCATTACTCTTTTGCGCAGCAAGAAGCTGCCACCCGAAGCGATCACTAAAACCATACTTAGGGCAAAGAAAGGTCATGGCCATAAGAGAGGATGAACCTTGTTCACGCACTTCGGCGAACTCGGCGAGAAAGCGACGGTTGCGTAATTCACGAAGGGCACGATCACAGCGGGGTAAATAGAGAACTTCGCCGCCGAAATTCTTGATGAGTAATTGGGTTTTATCATCGCCGATAGTATCGCGCAGGAGGGCTGCGCGGCTGGCCCCCATAGCGCGGAGGCCTTTACCTATCGGGAAGGTGGTGCCACCAAAAGCAGACAGGAGTTGCTCGGTAGCCGGGAAGCCTATCAGGTCAGCTATTTGTATCACTGCTGATGGCAGCAGCTCTGTTACCTGTTCCAGATTCATTATTACGCTCCCGTTTTCTTCGCCGACTCGCATCAATGCTGAGAGCCTGCATGAGTTTGGTTAACTGTTCTGTCGTCAACCACTCGATGTATTTGACGTGGAACATATGATCGCACATTTTCTCGGCATAATTCCACGGACGTTTTGCATCTGCAAGTAATGCATGAATTTTAGCAAGAATTGACTCGCGCGTATTGGCAACATTTGGGCGTCGACCGTGTTTTGCTGAGTAGCGAGGAAAGCCCTTGTCATGCATATATTCCCTGACAGCCTGCAGCTCTTCGAGGGTGCATTTAGTGGATGATGTTTTACCGTTACATAAGCGAGACAGAACACTACGGTAGGTTACATCATCCCACCCCAGATATGCCTGACCGGCTTTAATTGCCCCTATAAGGCCTCGTTTTGCTGGCGTGGACATAATATTTCTCCTGTTGGTTGCCATTATCGCAGGCACTTTATGAAGTGCCTGCTGTAATGACTACTTTAAAGGTTCCATTTTGCTGACTGATATACCACCGATTTTCCCTTCGACCCTGACAACCAGACGACCATTGCGCATATGCCAGGCTGCTGAGCGGGTTATTACAGTTTCCCGCTCCGATACACCTGGCGTCAGGTAATAATGGAACTGTGAACCAACGGGAAAGCGCTGGTTAAAGGTATTTGCTGTCAGATTTCTCAGGAGATGTCTCATCGTTTTCCTCCAGATTCGCATCGGTCGCGATAATGCTCAAAGGCCATAAGAGAAAGGCAAACCAGCAATTCTGTCGCGATAAATTAGCTAATCCCACTAATCGGACCAGAATGCATATCCAGCAACAGCCAAGTGTTAAATACATCGTCAGCAATATGATAATGAAAGCTATATCCATCACTTTATCCCCCGAAGTTTCTTGAAAGATTCAATCGCCTTTTTCATATCAGCCTGAGTACCCTTATTGCGAACTGTACGGTTGCTGGCGTCGTAATAGTTGAACCGCAGCTTAAGTGGCACCGCCAACAACTCGACAACCTGGCTGTTATCGCGGAAGAACCAGACACGGCGATTGCCGTTATCCTGGAACTGGCAGCCCGTTACGCTATGCATAACTCACCTCCGTTAATGGGTGACGCTTACGGTGGATCGCAATCGACACGCTTTCCCAGTCCTGGTAAAGGAACAGCAGCCCTAGCTCACAGGCACGATCAAACTCCCTGGTAGCGCCGGTACTCTTTTCCCAGCCGTTCAGGAGGAAAACAGCATCAGCCTGCTCAAGCATGGACAATGTAATTAGCAGGTACTGCTCATGCTGCAGGCCGTCAGGAAGAATGGCCGGGTTAAGAACGGTGAAGCCGCGCTCTTCGAGAATGCGAGCCTCAGCATTGAATTCATCGCGGTTAAAGTTGTGATAACCGGTCATCGGGCCTGCGATAAAAACAACAGGGTTACGCTGTAGTTCGCTCATGCTACCTCCTGAGTTCTATGTAAGACATTACGAATACAGCGGCAGTGTAGATATCGGATCGAACATCATCGCCAGTCGCCATGAAAAAGATGGCCAGCACTAACGCCAGGGCATAAAACAGATATTTCACATGTCCTCTCCTGCATTGCCTTTCACCAATTCCAGCAGTTCGAAATGCTCAGGGCGCATACCATTAATACTGACCTGCACGCCACAGCACCGACACGGGTTACTAACGAACTCCAGACCCCGTCGCGAACCTTTCACCGTTCGGATTGTTCCCTCCGTGCCAGCGGGCAATTTTGCCCAGCCATTAGCTGTTTCTTGCTTAAGAGCAACGGTTGCTCCGTGCCACTCATAAAGGCGTTTGGGTTGCTTAATGGCGATTGCACTCCCTCCACCATACGGCAGTGGTTTAACCAGCGCGTTTGCCCGCGCGAGCTGGACATCAAGCGCTGTAGCCAGATTGCGGACCAGCGCGGCAGACTCAGCGCAATGTAGTTCTTTTGCCAGCGCATGCCCGGCTGCTACGAGTTCTTTGACTGGCGTAGTTTCCAGTTGAGGCGAAATTTTCATTTTGTCACTCCAATCTGTTCGCATTTATTAGCTGAACTGCTTACCGCGTGATGCAGCTGCGCATTGCGGCCAGCCAGATATCCCTCGTTTTCCGCCTTATCCGTTCCCCTGGCTTTGCCGGGTTTGCGCGGCTCCAGCTTTTTCATTCCTTCACTTAATTTCCTGCTGCGGTAGCACTCCATCAGAGTTGTCTCCGCCTCCGTGACGGCGAAATCACTGACAACGGCATAAGCACCGTTGACCCAGGCGGAGCAGAAGGTATCGGCGCGGGCAACTTTTGTGGCCTGTTTGATGTTCTTGCGTAATGTGGAGAGGTAATCTCGGCGGGCTTTCGCCAGTTGCTTACCCAGGACTTCGAATGAATATGCCGCTATCTGAGGGCGTTCGTCGGGGCCGTAATAGTGTATGGTGCGTTTTGCTGGCTTGCCCCACTGCTCAGTGCCATGGCTGGTGTAAAACTTCACGCCAAAAACGCGGGCGACCATCTCTGCCAGTATTGCCATATATTCCGGCATCTTCTCAGCATGAGAGGGGGCCTTCTGGGTAGAAGCTTCATTGATATCCATCAAATCAGCATCAGCCTCAGTCAGCTTGTGGGTTTCCATCAGACGCTGAGCGCGGCGGAGGGCAAGTGCTGCTTCTTCGACGCTGGAGTTATTACGCGCCATCGCGAGCAGCTTTTTAATTCTCTGGATATATTTCTCTTTATTTTCCATTGTTCAACTCCTGAATTTGGCGTAAGCCAGCCCCTGCGGGTTTACGCCATTTTTAAAAGTGATTTAAATTACGGTTAAAATCAGTTCACGGGTTTCAGCGATTTAATATTCGCGAAATATGGCTCCTGATTTATTTCCACGACCGTGACCTTATAAAGGTCATTTGCCACATCTACCGTTCTGACTACACGGCCACCGCGTAAACCTGTGGCTGGCTGATAGATAAATGAACTGCCTTTAGGGTAAAGGGCATTGAATTCTTTAGCTTTCATACGGTACTCCCCATCCGCGATGCGCAGCGTGGCGGCAGAATTCCATACGCGAAGCCGCATAAATTGAGTTCACCTCCAGTTTTGCCAGACTGAATGCCTGCTTCCATGAATCCGCCGCCCGCTGAAACTCGCCGTTCTGTTCGGCAATGACAGCGCTGGTTGCATACGACATGAATGGGCTGCAAGGCTTGCCCGCTTTAGCACGATCAAACAGAATGGCCATCTCACACCCCCACGCCAGCGATATCGAGAGGAATTGCGCGATACTGATCGCTTTCACCAACGCGCTCATAAACACGGATATAAGAGCGGCTTCCGACAACCTGAACGGCCTCGCCGATAGCCTCCATCGCCTTGACCCAGCGAACGTCTGTAATATCGAGGCGGCGCAGGGCAAGTACAGCGCCGGTATTCACTTCACCTTCTTTTTCCGTCTGGAATGCACGGGTGATGATGGCGCGAATCTCCGGGCGGGCATTCTCGGTCCAGTCTGCCAGACATTCATCAATCAGTGATTTAGCAGCCTGCAGGCGCTCGTCAAATGCGATACGGTCCTGCATGGCACGCTGAACCTTATAGCGGCCATCATAGCTGTAGAGCGTGACGTTACCTTTTTTGCCGCCCAGGTTGACGCCGTACTGACTGGCGGAGATATCAACGAAGGCTCCGATATCGGAAAAGCCGCTAAGCTTGAACTCTGCCAGTGCAGCACTCAGGGCTATCGCTTTTTCGACGATGCTACGCACCAGATCGTCACGCATCTGGTCGGTATCTTTAATCAGACTGACAGGGGTCAGTACGCCCTTGGCGTCAATCCAGTAACCCTCTGGCGCTGTTTTTTCAGTGAATTGCTTGTTTTCAGTGGACATTTTTACTCTCCTTAAATTGACGCGCTACTTTCTTAACTGCTTCGTTAACCTTTGCCAGCACATGACCAGCCAGACCTTTACCCACTTTGTCAGCCACTTTGCTGACGATATCGCTGTCGCCGTCATCAGGGATAACCCTGCAACCGACTTCAAAACCGCGAGATTTGTCTTTTATTTCAATAACAATCTTTGCCATATATCCCTCTGCTTAATGAAGTGATTCAGACCAGACCACCCGACATCCACTTTCATCCTGATAAACGCCCTGGCGAAAGCGCCCGTGGCGGTCATTGCCTGTGATATCAAACCGAGCCAGACCCTCTTTTTTCATCCGCTCGCACCATGCATGGCGCACGATACGAATGACCGGCTGTGTGTTGCGCAGGGATACACTTTTCACCTGAACTCCCTGTGCTGACAGAAATAAAATCAGCGTTTCTGCCCGGATCAACGCAGAGATAACGCCTGCGTTGTCGGTGTTTCCTGATGTTCTGGTCATGGTTAAATCCTCAGTTAATGAGCATTTCTGCGAACTTGCGGACAGCGCCTGCGCTGACTGCATGGCCACTGATATCGCTGTGACGGCTGACACCGCGCACCAGTTTGAAAAGACGTCTGGCGTTTCCGTTGCTCGCCCGGAATAGCGCCTCAGATACGTCAGGGTTCTCAGCATCCGGCAGCATACTGATCGCGATATCGCTGATATCGGCCTGCGGCAGGGATTCGCCGATGTTGAGCGCCAGACCCACGCGGCTGAAAAGCTGCTGATACTCACCGCGCTTGCCTTTAAGGTTGATAATGAGGCGAGGCATCCCGGCCAGAACGACACCGATACCGGCTTTGTCGTGGATGCGGCGCAGTGTTTCCAGCGCACGGTATGGAAGGTTCTCAGCCTCATCGACCATCAGGAGGCGACCTGAATCACGCAGGGCAGCAATGCAGGCTTCGCTGAGTTCATGCATGTTGCCGCGTTTGCTGAGGCCAAGCAGCCCACACAGCTCTTCGAGCACAACACGGGCGGTATAGCCGGGGTCGGCCTCTATCAGCAGCGCATCACGATGCCTGGACGCGTATTCACGCAAAATCATGGTTTTACCCAGGCCAGCAGCGCCATAGAGAACGTTAATCTCACCATCCAGGTGCGCCAGGCGAATGACCTCGATCCCCTTGCGGGAGGTCACTGTGGGGATATAGCGCGGCGTGATGCGACGCGATTTTTCCTTGTCGGCTTCGCGGGCAATGAAGCTGCGAGCCAGCTCGTCGATGCTGTCCACATCACCCTGATATTTTCCCTGCAGGTACTGATTAACGACTGCCGGGCTTTTACCAAAAGCGCGGGCCACCTGTGTCTGGCTGTAACCCTTGCGGGACATAAGTTCATTCAGTTCTGTTTGTAGGCTCATATGTCTCTCACTTACCGGGTATTACCGGTTTTTTTCAGATATTCATCGCGGTCGGTTTCGAGGAAGAAGAAATGCTCCTCTTCCGTAATCCGGCTGAATTCAGCCGGGATAAAGCTCCCCAGATCGTCGAAGCGCTGGCCCGGTAATACAGAGCGGCCCTCTGCCTCAATTTCCTGGCGTTTGTCTTCAATACGGTTGAGGCGGCGCTGGCGGCGTTTCTCAACTGCCACATCCATTGCACTCACCGGTATTGCGGCACGTTTATTACCGTTCCAGATCGCAGTACAGACGTAGGTACCATCCATCCGGCGAACGATAACGGAAGAGGGATCGTGAATATCGAAAGCCACGCGAACCTCTTCGCTATCCACCTGGATCAATTCTTCAGAGAAGTAGTCGTTGTTGAACAGACGCAACCAGCCACGCTGCGCGGTACGTACCATCTCCGGCATAAAGGCTTCGCGCAGCTCAACATCAGTCAGATATTCAATGTCGTCGCCTTCAGCTTCGAGAACGGCCCGACGATAGGCCGACGGTGTCATATGACGCCCGTTACGTTTTGGAAGCTCACGGTGTTCATGCGTGTTGTTGTATGCGTCAACTTCGCTGGCGATTGCGTCAAGCAGCTGCTGCCAGGAGGGTAATTTACCCAGAGCATTACGTTGCACAGGCGTCAGCTCCCGTCCGTTCTCCTGCGCTTTGATGGCTGACTGGATAGCACGCGACGTGATGCGGGCATGCTCCCGGTCAGCACTGTCGCCGCTGAACGTATCGAACTGCATCGCAACACGGCGGGGAACACCCTTGTTAAGCCGTTCGATGATGCCGCGAGACTGAGGACGCCCCGGAATACTGGTCGGGTGCTCAATACCGAGGCGGCTGAAAATACCCGTCACATCGGCATCAAGCGTTTTGTTTGTTTCACCGCCGCCGTTATCGGAATACACAAATAACGGTTTGCCGAAATGACGCATGGCGTAACGGTAGGCATCAGCCACAGCAATAACGCTTTCTGAAAGTGCCAGGCTCCAGCCCGTAATAAAGCGTGTCCGGCCATCAATAATTAACGTCAGTTCAGGAGTGAACGGGCGGCCATGGTCAGGGTGTGCCACCTTCATCTCCAGGGATTTACCATCCGCAATCCAGCAGCCATTAACCGGCATAAGGGACCAGTCACGTTTCTGGAAGCATTCATAAGCCAGCGCAGCGGAACCGCTGACGCGACCGCGCACACGCTCGCGCTTTGGCAGTTTTGCCATGGCGCGGCGAACGGCATCATATGACGGGCAGGCGGCTGCAATTGCCGGCTGGTCGGCATACGTGTTTTCCCATTCAGCTTTAAAATCACTGTAAGCATCCCTTAGCGTCGGCCCCTTTCTTGATCGCCAGTGGGCCAGAAAGTCAGGAAGCCACTGGATCTTTTCAGGCGTCCTAGCTTTCAGTTGTCCAGGAGCAAGCAGCGTCAGACGCTCAATACCTGGCCGGGACGCCTCGTAAATAGACACCCACTCTTGAAGGCTGCGCTCACCAAAACCTTTACGGGTTGAACCCTTGCGGGCGTTGGCGATAACCGCAGCATCTTTAAGGTGCTCTGGCAGTGAATCGGTGCGTGCAGCCTTCACGATAAATTTGACGGCAGCGGTGCGTGATGAACCCGCATTCCGCAGACGTTCAACCTCCATCGCCAGCGCCGCGCGGGCATCGGCGATCTGTTTTTGTTTAATGGTCAGTTCGCCGACCTTCTGCTCAAGAATGACCGGGCACTGGCGCAGCAGGGCTATATCCTGACGGTCTGCGGTGGCCTTACGTGCAACAACCGCACGGAGTGCATGCTCGCCTGGCTTAGAGGCCAGCACTGTCTGATACACTTTTTCGCGGATGGCTGACTGCATATCATGAGGAAGGCTTTCGATGAGAAATTCATAGGCGATACCTTTAACGCCTTCTCTTTTCCTGCATGTCCACTGTTCATTTTTTGCTTTGCGCAAAATGGTGCTAACGGCAGAAGAAAAACCGGGTAACTCAGTTATCTCTTTAGCAGTAACCCAACCATTAAATGAAGACATATCAATATCTCCCAGGCCAAATATCTTCAGGAGTCATACCGATTGCTTCAGCAATAATTTTTTCAGCTTTTGGGTATGGTTTATCTAGGGCATTTTTTAATGTGTAAGGCGATAGGTTGTGCTCCCGCCCCAAACTAGAGAGAGACATGTTTCTTTTGCGCAAAGCCGCGACGATATCCGCTCTGTGCATGTTTTCTCTTTTTTCGCATTTCATTTCATGCCATCCTTAAAAGTTAACCACTTAGCTAGCCTGCAAAGTACCCAGCTAGCTACTTAAGAAGATACTTTCATTGCATTGTGATTGCAATGCGTGCAACGACAAATAATTGTCAATGTTGGCAATATAATCACTATGTGATTGTTTTATTGAATTTAAATTTGTCATTTCATTTATCTTCTGCAACGACAAATGAAACCACAAAGGGTTTTTGTGATGGCGTTTAATGAATGGTTTTCGGCAAGTGAGCTTGCAGGGCTTCCGGGAATGCCTGGTGATAAGAGCAGTGTCAATCGGAGGGCTAATAAGGAGGGTTGGAAGAAGCGTCAGCGCGCTGGTGTTAGGGGGACGGCTTTTGAGTTCCACATCTCATCTCTTCCCTCTGCAACTAGAGAGGCGATTGGTACAGAACAGGCTGACATTGGAGAAAGCGAAATCGATACGGAGTTACTATCAAAAGTTATCGAATCTGTTGAATTACTTTTGATGAGTAGGAAAAAAAAGATAAGCCCTTCGACCAAAGCAAAGGTGATCACGGTGCTTTACCGGGCTTTTAAATCAAGTAGTTACATAGACATGAAGTTGATACAAGAAACGATCGAGCTTGTTGCTTAGTCTGGGAGGCTGTAATGAAAGACGACAAAGTTGTACATCTTGGTAGAAAGAAAAATGCATTTGAGGACGAGTTGTTAGAAATTGCTCAGCTTCTTTCGCAGGATAATGAGGATGCAGCTGATATTGATGGGGGTAATCAGACAATCCCATCAATCAACGTCAATGGTTCAGCCAATGTGATTGGCAACGGAAACACCGTAAATAATGTAATAACCTTTACAAGATCCATACAGAAAAAAATTCAGGTCAAAACGGCAGATGGAGTTATTGATGCGACACAAAAATTCCAGATAAAAAGCCTTGTAGATGAATGGGTTGAAAATTTTAACGCTATAAAGAAGTCAAAACTCACACACCAAAAAGCATGGTCACTTCTTAATCGCCACATGAAAGTGAATAGTTATCATGAAATCAAAGACATAAACCATGCTAAAGCAATAAAATTCCTTCGTTCAAGACTGGGCGAATTGCGCAACATGCCATCCGCTCCGAAAAAAGTTCAAGACTGGAGAGCACAAACAATTAAGTCAATCCAAGCCAGGTGCTCTGAAAAAGGGTGGCAGGCATGGCGTAAACTCTATATGCAACAGAAATTTGAAAAAAATTCGATGACTGAACTTACCGATGTAGAACTAAAACAACTGTACCAAACTGTATGGAATAAGAGGTGAGGTAGAGCTGAAGAACCGCATTAGGATCGTTTAAAAGTGATTTAAACGGTTCTAATGCGTGCTAATTTTAGTGCAGAATATTTCGCCTTTTTTACTATTTTTGCTCAAAATCCAGTAGCGTGTGCAGAATTACCTCACAGCTGTCTACCCCTTGATAGCTCTGCCTTTCAGCCTATTACCCCTCGTTTTCCCTCTATGCAGAAACGATCACCTCCCCACACTGCCACCTCGCCCGCATGATGGGTGAACGCAAAATGCGTATTGCAGACGTTGTCAGAGAAACAGGACTCAGCCGCACTACGGTGACTTTACTCTACAAAGAGACAGCACAGAAAGTGGATCTGGAAGCGCTCGATAAATTATGTGAACTATTCGACTGCGGCATTAGTGAACTGTTAGAACGTGCGACGCCGACAGCCAACAAATATTAAGTGCGCAACGACAACCAGTAGGTAGGGGACTTGAAGCATGGTCAATCAAAATCCAGAACAAAAAGCTCGCGACCAAATAGACGTGTTGCTCGCGCAAGCGGGATGGTTAGTACAAGACAAGAAGAAGATCAATTTTTCCGCTTCTACTGGTGTTGCAGTGCGCGAGTATCAAACCGACGTAGGGCCTGCAGATTATGTGCTGTTTGTTGATAAGCAAGCAGTGGGTGTGATTGAAGCCAAACCTGAAACTTGGGGTGAAAAGATCACCACAGTTGAAGATCAGTCACAAGGATATGCTAACGCAACTTTGAAATGGGTAAACAACAACCACCCTTTGCGCTTTGTATATGAAAGTACTGGAGTTATTACACGCTTTACTGATGGTTTAGATCCACTTCCACGCTCCCGCGAAGTGTTTAACTTCCATCGCCCGGAAACCCTTGCCAAGTGGCTCAAAGAACCTAAAAGCCTGCGCGGTCGTTTGCAAGATTTCCCACCACTGATTAAAGAAGGTTTGCGTGATTGCCAGATTACGGCCATCACCAACTTAGAAAAGTCATTCAAACAAGACAGACCCCGTGCACTGGTGCAGATGGCCACTGGCTCCGGAAAGACCTTTACTGCTATTACGGCCAGTTATCGCCTGCTACGGGAGCCCGTGAATGCTAATCGCATTCTGTTTCTGGTGGATACCAAAAACCTTGGGGAACAGGCCGAACAAGAATTCATGAGCTTCGTGCCAAACGACGATAACCGAAAATTCACCGAACTATACACAGTTCAGCGATTGAAAAATCAGTTCATCGCCAAAGATGCACAGGTTTGTATTAGTACTATCCAACGTATGTACTCCATTCTAAAAGATGAGGCGCTGGATGATTCTCTCGAGGAGCAAAACCCAGCGGAGCAATCTACTAAGCCCAAAGAGCCACTGCCGGTGGTGTATAATGAAAAGATTCCACCTGAGTTTTTTGATGTAATCATCATTGATGAGTGTCACCGCTCTATTTACAACCTGTGGCGGCAGGTGCTGGAGTATTTTGATGCCTATCTGGTTGGTCTGACCGCCACGCCGGACAATCGTACCTACGGATTCTTCCGCAAGAATGTTGTCAGCGAGTATAACCACGAAAAAGCCGTGGCCGATGGTGTTAACGTGGGTAACGAAATCTTTGTGATCGAAACCGAAAAGACCAAGCAAGGCGGAAAGATTGAAGCGAAGCAGCAGGTGGAGCGCCGCGAGCGTACTACCCGCCGCAAGCGCTGGGAGCAACAGGATCAGGACGAGGCCTACACTGCAAAGCAACTCGACCGCAACATCGTGAACCCGGACCAAATTCGCACTGTCATCCGTACTTTCAAAGATTCACTGCCGACCATCTTTCCCGGTCGTCAAGAAGTACCCAAAACCCTTATCTTTGCCAAATCCGACAGCCACGCTGATGACATCATTCAAACCGTGCGCGAAGAGTTTGGCGAAAGTAACCAGTTCTGTAAAAAAATCACCTACCGTGTTGTCAATGACAAAACTGATGCTGAAGGCAAAGTGATTGAAAAAGGTGAAGACCCTAAATCTGTGCTCGCCCAGTTCCGCAATGACTATTACCCACGTATTGCGGTTACCGTCGATATGATTGCCACCGGAACCGACGTAAAGGCGCTGGAATGTTTGCTGTTTATGCGTGATGTAAAAAGTAAACACTACTTTGAACAAATGAAGGGGCGCGGTACCCGCACACTCGATAAAGACAGTTTGCAAAAAGTCACTCCATCCGCGCAGAGCGCTAAAACACACTATGTGATTGTCGATGCTATTGGCGTCACCAAGTCGGTTAAGACCGCAAGCCAACCTCTGATCACCAAACCTAGCGTACCGCTCAAAGACTTGGCAATGGGCGTAATGATGGGTGCAAGCGATATTGATACTGTATCATCGCTAGCCGGACGCCTGGCGAGGTTAGACAAACAGCTTGATGACAAAGAACGTGCCCGTATTGCTGAAAAAGCTGGTGGCACGCCTTTACTTACGATTGTTGGTGAACTCTTCAACGCCATCGATGGTGACCGCATAGAGCAAAAAGCGTTGGAAATCGTCGGACAGCCGGTCGGCACCGACCCTGGTGATTATGCCCGTAACAAAGCTCAGCAGCAGTTGGTCGGCCAAGTGGCAAACATGTTTAGTGGCGAGCTGATTGAGCTGATCGATACTATCCGTCGCGACAAAGAACAAACCATCGTGCACGAAGATCTTGATACGATACTCAAAGCCGAATGGGATGGAGAAACAACCGAAAACGCTAGGGTGCTCATCCAAGAATTTGCCGACTATCTGCAAGAGCATGCCGACGAGATCGATGCGCTTGACATCTACTTCCATACACCTGCGCGCCGCAGCGAAGTGACCTTTACGCAAATCAAAACTTTGTTAGAAAAGCTAAGGCAAGATCGCCCCAAGCTGGCACCGTTACGTATTTGGCAGGCTTACGCCCATTTGGATAACTATCAAGGCGAAAATCCTTTAACTGAACTCACCGCCTTAGTCGCTCTGGTCCGCAGGGTGTGCGGCATAGATAGTGAAATCAAGCCATTTGACAACACCGTAAGAAAGAATTTTCAGGATTGGATTATGAAGTACCACTCAGGTAATTCAGAAAAATTTAATGAACAGCAAATGCAATGGCTACAAGCTATTCGCGACCATATCGTGAGCTCTTTTCACTTCGAACGTGATGATCTGGATATGACCCCCTTCGATGCTCAGGGTGGTTTGATGGGCATGTATCAACAGTTTGGGGACAAGATGGACTGGTTGCTTGAGGAATTGAATCGGGAGTTAGTGGCATAATGGCTATTGAAACTATTGACACTGTTGTATTTAAAAAAGTTGAATCAAGAATTTTAGATGTTATTCCAGAAAGTTGGGTAAAAACAACGTTGGGTGAATGCTTTAAATGGGGAAGTGGTGGCACTCCCAAAAGCGGTAATCCAGAGTATTACGGTGGAAACATTCCTTGGCTGGTTATTGGTGATTTAAACGACGGCATCATTAATGAATCCACCCAAAAAATTAACGAGAAAGGCCTGCAAAATAGCTCCGCCAAACTAGTTGATGAAGGTACATTACTTTTAGCAATGTATGGCTCTATCGGAAAACTGGGAATAGCTGGTATGAAGTTAGCGACCAATCAAGCAATAGCTTTTGCTGAAAAAAATGAGATCGAAACAAAATATCTATTTAATTTCCTTCGATATGCCAGATTAGAACTGGCCGGTTTGGGAAAGGGCGCGACACAACAGAATATAAGTCAAACAGTTATTAAGGCCTTTCCATTTCCATTAGCTCCGGTAAATGAACAAAAGCGCATTGTCGCTAAAATCGAACAACTATTCTCTGAGTTGGATAATGGAATTACCGCGCTGGAAACTGCCCGTGAACAGCTTAAAATCTACCGTCAAGCCGTTCTCAAACATGCCTTTGAAGGCAAGCTCACTGCAAAGTGGCGTGAGAAAAATGCCGATAAACTGAAATCCACTGAACAACTTCTAGCCCATATCCAGCAAGAGCGCGAATCCCGCTACCAGCATCAACTGAATGATTGGAAGACTGCGATAAAAGAATGGGAAGCTAACGGTAAAGATGGAAAAAAACCGGGTAAGCCTAAGAAACCATCCCATCTTACCCCGGTATCTGAAGCATCAAAAGAAGAGCTTCCACAGCTACCAGCTAGCTGGTCCTACATAAGGCTTGGAAACTTAATCGACGAACCTGCTTACGGTACATCCGCCAAATGTGATTATGAAACAGGCGATCAAAGCGTACTTCGTATTCCCAATATTTCTGCGGGAAAAATAGACGACTCCGACTTGAAGTTCGCTAACTTCCAAAAAGGTGAGGTTGACCATCTTCGCTTGATGTCTGGTGACATTTTAACTATACGTTCCAATGGAAGCATATCGCTGGTTGGTAGTTGTGCACTTATCAATGAAAAGGATACAAAACATATATTTGCAGGTTACTTGATCAGATTAAGGACAAATAAAAAAACGCTAAAACCAGAATATTTATTGGCTGCTATGAGCAGTCACTTTATTCGGAAACAAATAGAATCATCCGCAAAATCAACGAGCGGCGTGAACAATATCAATAGTGGGGAATTACAAAATATTATTCTTCCTTTGACGACAGTAGAAGAACAAGAAGAACTGATGTCACGGTTAGACTCTATTCTCCCGTTGATTAATTCAACTGAGATTGAAATTGATAAGCAACTAGTGAAAGCTGAAATACTACGTCAATCTATCCTGAAAAAAGCATTCTCCGGAAAGTTGGTAACACAAGATCCCCACGATGCACCTGCCAGCGAACTACTGGCGCATATCCAAATGCAAAAAAATGAGCGAAAAAGAAGAGCAATCAAAAGATGACAATTAAATACAAAGAATATGCTGATTGAAGTATGATCTTCAAATGAATACTCCCACTGATGCACATTAATGGCGAGGAGGCCGTCTTAAGAGGCCTTTTGTCATTGGCAGGAAAAGTGCTAATTTTGGTAACATAACGCTTATATAGAGCTAGCTTTTTGGAAATTTTGAGACTAAAAAAATGAATACATCAACAATTATCTCCAGAGTCTGGAGCTTCTGTACTACCTTACGCGATGACGGAGTGGGTTATGGCGACTATCTAGAACAACTCACTTATCTGATCTTTCTGAAAATGGCTGATGAATACTCTAAACCGCCATACTCTCGTGACGTGGGCATTCCTACAAAGTACAATTGGCAGGCGCTCACCAGTAAGAAGGGGGCAGAGCTTGAAGTCCTTTATGTAGAGCTGCTGCGTGAATTAGGCAAGCAGAAAGGTATGCTTGGCCAGATTTTCACTAAAGCGCAAAACAAGATTCAAGACCCGGCCAAGTTGTACCGCCTTATCGATATGATTGATAGTACCCAGTGGGTCATGATGGGTGCGGATATTAAGGGAGATATCTATGAAGGGTTGCTGGAAAAGAATGCTGAAGATACCAAGTCCGGTGCGGGGCAGTATTTTACACCGAGGGCTTTGATCCGCGCCATGGTAGCATGTGTTCGACCAGAACCAGGCAAAACAATTGCCGACCCCTCATGCGGTACAGGTGGTTTTTTTCTGGCGGCCTATGACTTTCTAACAAATCCAGAAAATACTTCACTCGATAAAGAGCAAAAGCACTTTCTGAAGCACAGCACTTTCCATGGTAACGAAATCGTCGCCAATACTCGTCGCCTGTGTTTAATGAATATGTTCCTACATAACATCGGTGAAATTGATGGCGATAGTCTGGTTTCCCCTAATGATGCGTTAATCGCAGCCAGCCCTGTTAGCGTGGACTATGTGCTCGCTAACCCACCGTTTGGTAAGAAAAGTTCAATGAGCTTTACCAATGAAGAAGGCGAGCAGGAAACGGATGAATTGACCTATAATCGTCAAGACTTTTGGGCCAAAACTTCTAACAAGCAGCTCAACTTCGTTCAGCATATTCGTAGCATGCTGAAAACTACCGGCAAGGCCGCAATAGTTGTACCGGATAACGTCCTATTTGAGGGGGGCGCAGGAGAAACGATCCGTAAGAAGCTATTAGAAAACACAACGTTGCATACCATTCTACGGTTACCCACCGGAATTTTTTACGCACAAGGCGTCAAAGCGAACGTGTTGTTTTTCGATAACCAGCCAGCCAGCCCAAAGGCATGGACGAAAGAGGTATGGTTTTATGATTACCGAACCAATATCCATCACACGCTGAAGAAAAAGCCAATGCGCTTTGAGGATTTAGCCGACTTTATTGAATGCTACAACCCTAAAAATCCAACCAACCGCAAAGAGACTTGGCACCCAGAGAAGAACCAAGAAGGCCGCTGGCGGAAATACAGTATCGAGGAGTTGCTTGCACGTGATAAAACTAGCTTGGATATTTTCTGGTTAAAGGATAAAAGTTTAACCGATCTTGATAACCTGCCAGAACCGGATGAACTGGCAGAAGGAATCATAGAAAATCTCGAAGCTGGATTAAACAGCTTCCGAGAAGTGCTTAGTGGCCTATCTAAACAATCCACATAAATATTAATTTCTAGTGCAGGATACTGGCCGTATCTTGCCTGAAACGATATTTACACTTACAAAATTGTGGTTCAGATCGACAATCGCATAATTTCATTGTTTAGGTTTGAAATAATTAGCATAAAAAGAGGGGCATAAGCCCCTTTTACATTAAGCACGCAAAATAATTTGCTGCTGAACCTGGATAGGCTGCAATGTCTGATATTTTTGCCTTATCAGGTTATATAAATCAGGCATTTCCTCAGCGGATAAGACCCTGTACACGATTCTGTGTAAATGCCTTTTCTCAGAAGTGACCGTCCAGGCGGTCACCGAACTCGATAATAAAGCGGCTCATTGCCATACGCCAGTCCCTCAGCGGCATCGTCCATTTCTGTGAGGCCGCCTGGATTGCCAGCCACACCACCTTTTTCACCGCGTCGTCCGTCGGGAACACCTTACGCTTTTTGATAGCATGCCGGATCACGCTGTTCAGTGATTCTATGGCGTTGGTGGTGTAGATGACTTTGCGGATGTCTGCCGGGTAAGCGAAGAACGTCGCCAGGTTGGCCCAGTTTGCCTGCCAGCTTCGGCTTATCTGCGGATAGCGGCTGTCCCAGGCTGCGGCGAACGCTTCCAGCGCCTGCTGGCCTGCTTCTTCCGTCGGTGCCTGGTAAATCGCTTTCAGGTCGCGGGTGACGGCTTTGTAGTCCTTCCAGGAGACGAACCGCAGGCTGTTGCGCACCATATGCACGATGCACAGCTGGATGCGGGCCTCCGGATACACCGCGTTGATGGCGTCCGGGAAACCTTTCAGGCCGTCAACGCAGGCAATGAGGATATCGTTCAGGCCACGATTCTTCAATTCTGTCAGCACATTCAGCCAGAACTTCGCCCCTTCATTTTCGGCCAGCCACATCCCCAGCAACTCTTTCTGGCCTTCGATATTAATGCCCAGCGCCAGGAACACTGATTTATTGATGACACGACTATCCTGTCGGACTTTCAGGACGATACAGTCAAGATAAACAATGGGATAGACTGCATCCAGCGGACGATTTTGCCATTCGACAACCTGCTCCATGACCGCATCGGTGACCTTTGAGACCAGCGCGGGTGAGACATCCGCGTCATACAACTCTTTGAACGCGGCGGCGATCTCGCGTGTGGTCATCCCTTTGGCATACAACGATAAAATCTGGTTATCCATGCCGGTAATGCGGGTCTGGTTTTTCTTCACCAGTTGGGGTTCGAAGGAGCCATCACGATCGCGTGGGGTACGTAGTTCCAGAGGGCCATCGCCGGTGGTAACGGTCTTTGTGGAATAGCCGTTACGGGAATTAGCCCCCAGTTTGGGCTGATTTTTATCGTAGCCCAGATGGTGGGACATTTCGGCGTTGAGAGCCGCCTCAACGCTGATTTTCTTCAGCAGGCGATCGAACTGGTTGAGATCGTCAGGGGTTTTGAGATTTTTGGCCAGTTCGTTAGCCAGAGCCTGCAACTGTTTTTCGTCCATAAATTAACCTGCTTTTGATGTTGGATTGAACATATCAAAATCAGGCAATTACACAAATTTATGTACAGACTCGCGGATAAAGTTACAATAAGAACATAAGGCAATTCATCTAACTCATCCACGTTAACAGGCATCCCGCAATCGCGACCATAATAAGCTATATCAAAGCAAGGATTAGTTAACTCACCTTCTTTAAAGGTATGCTCGCTTCTTAATGTCGTCTCCCATTTATGGGCATCAATGCGCTGCTCATTTTCATCAGCATAAACATTTTTCAGGTTGAAAAGAGGGAATGTGAGTCCATCACTATCCGAAATGCCTTTACGCATAGTCACTTCCAATCCACTTCTGGTGTAGTTTAAAGGGTGTTCAGCATCTACTGGACTTGAGAAGCAGAATGTTGCCCTCAAATTCACACGACCTTTCATTAGAACATCGGGAACAGGAATAAGCGCTCGCATGTGTTGGGATGGCTTCAGTTTTCCTTGATAGATAACTTTTACCTCATCATCCCCGCAGAATATCACTTGACTCAGATCATGAGGGAAACGACCCCAACCTACCTCATGGCGATTAAGTTTTTTACATTCAGCATGATGTATAAGGAGTGCCTTAGCAGTCAGAGGTGTGATGTTGTATTGCAGTGATGAACTTAACGCTATCGCCTGTCGCAACACCAACGGGGCTGAAAAACTCGTTCCAGCAGTGCTGGCAAGCCCATTATGCATTGGACTATATACTTGAAAAGGTTCATCCTCATTCCCACCAAATGCGACCCCATCAGGCTTTACAAAGCCGGGGCTTCGCCCAGGACCGATGCAACTGTAAGAACAACGCTCCCAGTGATCAGATAAAGATGTCGCCGCACCGACAGACAAACCATTAACTAAGTCTGCTGGAGGCTGGATTCTGTTCAATTGAGCAGGGAGATGACCATCATTTCCTACAGCGATAGTGCAAAGCGTTTCACCAGTTGCCAGAATTTCCTCAAGCGTAGAAGTCCACACATGGACATCATCATCATCTACGGGTAATCTTGGCCCTAAGCTTAAATTCACATAATCATAATGATTCTGTTCCAAAACACTTTTAATTCGGATCAAAACATCAAAAAGATCAACATCCGAATTATTTACATTGGAGTCCAATACACGATAATGGTCAATATTACAAAATGGCACCGTCAATTTTTCTGTTTCCGTACCCAGAACACCAAATAGAACGGTAGAAGTTACATCCTGCCCATGGGAGAGTAGCTTAGCACTTGTGGCAGAATTACCATTAAAGGTGTATTCAGTAACCCACGGGCTGAAATCATCTACCCCAAGGCCGCCGTCAAATATAGCCACCTTCAAATTTTGGTTTACAGCCCCTTCTGTCGGCAAACTAAGATGGGATGTTTGTTCCACAGAGCGCGCGATAACTGGTTCACTCAATCTTAATTCTGGAAGTTCTCTTAACGTTCTAAGGAAAGAAAACTCCGCAAGTTTCAAAGCAACACCTTTACTTGCTTTAATTGGCATAAAGGTTAAGCCTTTAACCTTTATGCTTCTTGCTGTATCAATGACGGCACCATTTTGCAAAGCAAAGGATTCAAATGTATCAATTACGCTTGAAGTATTTTCTGGTGTATGCAGTGCCACCTCAATGCTCATCACTTCATGACCATTGATTGCTTTTACTTTATCAGAAACTTCAAGCATCGAAATGCTTTCCAGCGTAATAAAATCATCCTGCTGCCCCTTGGTTAATGCATCTTTATTGATAGCATCAAGGAATTGCTGAAAATCTTCCTGCTTACCGGAAACATAAATACAGGCCGTAGTATACTCGTCTTTTCGCCCTTTCTTCTTGATATCCTTTCTAGGCTTAATTTTAATAGCTTTACTACCGATGCTACCAAGAGAAAATCGGTCCAACAACCCTATAGGAAAATAGCTTTTAGCCAGAAATGTTGGGTGTAATACAAATTTTGCCACAGCCTTACCTTCCGGCATTGCTGAAATCGGAATTTTATTGATTTCAGCAATCAGCACACTCAACTGTTCGGATATAACAGGTTTATTTTCAGAGTAGGTATAAGGTTTATTTTTATTACCACCGCCCCGGTTCAATTTAATTGAACCCGTAAGAGTTTCCCCATACCCTAGCAACATATTTTTATCATTCATTTCCTTCACCCTCAGCCTTCACAAACTTACTGACCTGAGTTCTAGGTATACCTAGGTCACGTGAAATCTTCCTTTGCGAAACATCTTCAGCCAACATTGTTCTAATAACATTTTCAATAGACTCATCTTCTAATAGCTCATCTATCAATGATGAACTTAAAGGAGAGTTTTCTATAATAGAATTACGCTTCGCCTGGTTAATTGCTCTTTCAATTACAGCATAAGAAACCTTATCCAATCTAGCCGAAATATACTCAGCCAAATCATCACCAATATTTTTAGACATTAAATATCTTTTGATTAGGTCTTTTGTTGGATAGTCAAAATCAATCACTCTATCAAATCGTCTCCAGGCCGCTGGATCGAGTAATTCTGAATGATTTGTAGCAGCAATTAGTACAGAAGTATTAGGCCACTCGTCAATAGCTTGTAAGAGCACAGTAACTAATCGCTTGAGTTCTCCAACATCTGTTGCATCATCTCTTTTCTTAGCAATTGCATCAAATTCATCAAGCAGCAGCACACATGGAAATGACGAAGCATAATTAAGAACCGCTTTTATGTTATTCCCCGTTTTGCCTAAATAGCTGCTCATTACGCTCGCAAGATCAAGTGTAAGAAGAGGCATATCAAGCTTACAAGCCAACCATTTTGCAGCTAACGTCTTCCCAACTCCCGGAGGCCCTCCCATGAGAAGAGACCTGGAAGGGTGAAGCCCCTCTTTATAAAGACGTTCTTTCATTTCCCATTCGATCACAAACCGATTTAATTGCACATCAGTTTTGCTAGGCCAGACAGGTTCTACATCAATAACCACAGGATAAGTTTCAACTAACAACTTTTGCCTACTGTCAGCATCAACGGGAGCGGCTTTAGGTATAAGTGGCTGGGCGCGCTCAATAGCGACGGCACCACTGGTATGCAGCAGCAGGCTTTCCAGTTTGTTCGCTAACTCTGGAGATTCTTTCTTGAGTTTTTTTGCCATAACTCTCAGTCGCATGAGAAGGCTTTCCCTCTTCCCTGTAAGCGCATCACTGACTACATCAATGAGCATTTCATTCGTAACATTAATCATTCAACCACCTTTACAGCAAACGCCGACCATAATGAAAACAATCATACACCAAAACTGCTAAATAGCAGCCAAAACAGAGCCAAAAAACCAAACAACCCAACCAGTTTGACCAAAAACCGAACCACATCACACATGCAATGAGAATGATGTAAAAATTACACCCAATTACTGCCATCAGCGCGCACTCATATCCTCGCCACGCCTGCCCACTTTATGTAGCGATCATACATATGCATAACTGGTCTAACCCGCCAAGCAGACAATTCTGCCCTATAGTTTGAGCAAAGGAGGACTGTATGGGCACACCACGATTTAGACCTGAATTTAAGGAAGAAGCCGTCCGTCAAATAGCGGAGCGTGGCTATTCCGTGCCTGAAGTTTCCGACCGGCTGGGCGCTTCTGCACAAAGCCACTACAAATGGATACGGGCTATCAAACCTGACGACAATAAAAAGCACATCCACGATCTTCTGGAAGCCAAAAGTGAGATCATGAAGCTCAGTGCTAAGCTGAAGCGTACTGAAGAAGAATGAGATATTTTGAAAAAAGGCCGCGCTATACTTTGCAAGGGAGCCCGACTGAAGTACCGCTATTTTGATTAGCACCGCACTGTATGGGTTGTGATGACAATGTGTCGGGTACTGAATGTCGCCCGGGCCGGGTTCTATGCGTGGCTGCA
>NZ_JUMS01000161.1:0-39569 GCF_001059415.1 Enterobacter sp. 940_PEND | reverse complement strand
CACGCCCTCTCGGCGCATCCCTGCGCCTCGCCCCGGCCTTACGGAAACGCCTCGGCGATTTACAGCCGGACCAGGGCATCGCTGTAAGCCATTAATTTTTCTGAAGCAACATTCATCGCTTCAGGTTAAAAAATTACCGGGGATCCCTCAGCCCCACAGGGGAGAGGAGATGCATAGCGGTTATTTCTTCAGCCCCGCAAACGCCGCCCGAATTTCTTCTTCCGGCAGCTGTATGCCTATAAACACCATCACGCTGCGCGGCGCTTCCTCGCCCCAGGGGCGATCCCAGTCGGCGCTGTACAGGCGCTGTACGCCCTGGAACAGCAGGCGGTTCGGCTCGCCGTCAATCCACAGCATCCCTTTGTAGCGCAGCAGCTTGTCGGCAAACGACAGCAGCAGGTTTTCCATCACGCGCGAAACCTCGCCGATGTCCACCGGGTAGTCCAGCTCGACCACAATCGACGCAACGTCGTTTTGCTTATCTCCCATAAAGTGGAAGCGCGGTTTCGCGGTGACGTTCTCTTCCAGCATAAAGCCGTTGGTGTTGAACAGCTGAGACAGATCGATGTCGCCGTGCGTCACCGTGTAAACCGGCGCGCGGGAGTTAATGCGCGTCAGGCGCTCGCGCAGTTTTTCGCTTTCGCCCGCCACGTCGGTTTTGGTCAGCAGGATGCGGTCGGCGTAGCCCACCTGAGACTGGGCGATGGTGAACTGGTTCATCTGCTCGTCGGCGTGAACCGCATCCACCAGGGCAATCACGCCGTCCAGCAGGTAGCGCTGGCAGAGGATCTCGTGAGAGAAAAAGGTCTGAATAATCGGGCCGGGGTCGGCCATGCCGGTGCATTCGATCACCAGGCGGTCAAAGTCGATCTCGCCGCGATCGCGGCTGTCGAGCAGGTCCAGCAGGGCGTCTTCTAATTCGTTAGAGCGGGTGCAGCAGATGCAGCCGTTGGTCAGAGTTTTGATCTGGGTGGCGCGATCGCCGATCAATTGATCGTCAACGGAGACCTCACCGAATTCGTTTTCGATGACGGCGATTTTGAAGCCGTGCTGTTCGTTCAGGATGTGGCGCAGCAGGGTGGTTTTACCGGCGCCGAGAAAACCGGTCAGCAGGGTAACGGCAATCGGGGTCATGGTCTCTCCTTTAGCAGCAGCGGACGCCGCCTTCTCCACTTCCGCCGTAGCGCGCTTCCTGACGCTCGCGGAAGAATTCGGTATAGGTCATGTACGGCTTATCCGGATGGTTGGTCTTCATGTGCTCAACGTAGTTGTCATAGTCCGGAATGCCAATCAGCATTTTCGCCGCCTGACCGAGGTATTTTTTTGCTTCGCCTAAGTTACCAAACATTGTGGGTTCCAGACAGAAAAAGCCCGGCGATGTGAGTCCGCTGGGCTTATGTTTCCCTCATCCCAGCCCTCTCCCAAAGGGAGAGGGCTGGGATTGCGGATTAATGGTGTGAAGAGGTCTTCACGCCGCCTTCCGGCACCGGCACGTACGGGGTTTCTTTATCCGTACGGCCGTCGGCGTTGCGAACGTTCAGCCAGGTTTTGATGCCGTAGAAGATGATGCTGTACACCACCACCAGGAACAGAATGCTCAGACCCGCGTTGGTGTAGTTGTTCACCACGATATGGTTCATGTTGGCAATCTGCTGCGCGGTCAGGTCCGCGCCGCCTGCGGCAATCTTCTCTTTGTACTGGTTAGCCATGAAGAAGAAGCCTTCCAGCTGCGGGTTGGCGCTGAACAGCTTCAGGCCAAGCGCCCAGGTGGTGCAGAGCAGCAGCCACAGCGCAGGAACAACGGTTACCCAGATGTATTTGGTGCGCTTCATCTTCACGAGGACCACGGTACCCAGCACCAGAGCAACGGCTGCGAGCATCTGGTTAGAGATACCGAACAGCGGCCACAGGCTCTTCACGCCGCCGAGCGGGTCGACAACGCCCTGATACAGCAGGTAGCCCCACAGTCCGACGCAGCCCGCAGTACCCAGAATGCCCGCTACCAGAGAGTCGGTTTTCTTCAGGAACGGCACGAAGTTACCGAGCAGGTCCTGCAGCATGAAGCGGCCCGCACGGGTACCGGCGTCCAGCGCGGTCAGGATGAACAGCGCTTCGAACAAAATACCGAAGTGGTACCAGAAGCCCATGTCCGCCCACGGCAGCACCTTGTGGAACACGTGTGCGATACCCACCGCCAGCGTCGGTGCACCACCGGCGCGGTTCAGCACGGACGGTTCGCCGATGTCCTTCGCCGTCTGCATGATTTGCTCTGGCGAAATCACGAAGCCCCAGGAGCTAACGGTCGCCGCCGCGTGTGCGCTCGCGTCCTTCAGCTGCGCCATAATCAGCGCCGCGTTGTCGCCGCCCATTTCGTGCAGGTTTGGCATGTTGATGCCGAGGCCCGCCGGTGGGGTGTTCATCGCGAAGTAGAGACCCGGTTCGATGATAGACGCGGCAACCAGCGCCATGATCGCTACGAAGGACTCCATCAGCATTGCGCCGTAGCCGATCAGACGCGCGTCTTTCTCGTTCGCCAGCAGCTTAGGCGTGGTACCGGAGGCAATCAGGGCGTGGAAGCCGGAGACCGCACCGCAGGCGATGGTGATGAACAGGAACGGGAACAGGGCGCCTTTCCACAGCGGGCCGGTACCGTCGATGTACTGGGTCACTGCCGGCATTTTCAGATCCGGGTTAATCACCAGGATGCCGATCGCCAGACCGACGATAACGCCGATTTTGAGGAAGGTCGCGAGGTAGTCACGCGGGGCCAGAATCAGCCAGACCGGCAGCAGCGCGGAGATAAACGCATAGCCAATCAGCGCGAAGGTAATGGTGGTGTCCTTGAAGGTCAGCGCCGGGCCCCAGTACGGGTCGTGCGCAATCACGCCGCCGAAGTAGATGGAGGCCACCAGCAGCACGATACCAATCACCGACACTTCGCCCACGCGTCCCGGACGCAGGAAGCGCATGTAGATACCCATGAACAGCGCAATCGGCACGGTTGAGCATACGGTGAAGACACCCCACGGGCTTTCGGCCAGCGCTTTCACCACGATCAGGGCCAGCACCGCGAGGATGATGATCATAATCAGGAAGCAGCCGAACAGGGCGATAGTCCCCGGCACGCGGCCCATCTCTTCTTTGACCATCTCACCCAGAGAGGCCCCGTTACGGCGAGAAGAGATAAACAGCACCATAAAGTCCTGCACCGCACCCGCCAGCACCACGCCGGCGAGCAGCCACAGGGTTCCCGGCAGGTAGCCCATCTGCGCGGCCAGCACCGGGCCAACCAGCGGGCCTGCGCCGGCGATAGCGGCAAAGTGGTGACCAAACAGCACGTAGCGGTTGGTTGGCACGTAGTTCAGGCCGTCATTGTTAATGACCGCCGGGGTGGCGCGCGTTGGGTCGAGCTTCATGACCTTCTGCGCGATGTACAAGCTGTAGTAGCGATAAGCAACAAGATAGACGGAAACCGACGCGACCACGATCCACAGGGCGCTTACGTGTTCGCCCCGGCGTAATGCGACAACCGCCAGACAAAAAGCGCCGAGGATCCCGAGTAAGGCCCAGGGCACGTGCTTCAGTAGTTTTTTAGTATCCATAGTAAGACCTGGTTTTTTATGTAAAGAAAAAAGGGTCAGGGTTCGTTGTGAGGAAGTATTGATTAATGCTGGAGCGATCGTGCCAGATCCTCGCGCGTGTAAAGGACGGTAAATGAATGAGTGGTTGAAAGTGCCGGGTGAGCGGTCAAAGGGGGCGACGAGCGGTTCCGGCTCGCCGCCAGGGGGCGAAATTATGTGATTGAGATCACTTGATTATTCGGATTACGCTCCACGGCCAGATAGTTCTCCAGGGTTCTAATCAGTTTTTCCTTCAGCCAGTTCGGTTCCAGAATCTGAATGTGGGGCAGCCAGTAGAACAGCAGCGGCAGGATCTGGTTCTCGTGCGCCGCCTGGCAGCGCAGCGTGACGCCGCCCTGTTGCTCCTCCACCAGCTCCTGTTCCGGCAGAAGATCGCGGCGCAGGAAGTAATGTGAAATATTATCTTTGATAAATATTTTCACTGCGAAAGTATTTTCAGAGACCCAGGGGTCGAGGCTTTTCTCCAGCAGCTCAAGGACATTTTCTTCGGGCGTGAAGGTCGTTTTCTGAATATCAAACCAGCTAATCTGGCTCAATGAGAAGGATTTCAGGCGGCTATTTTCGGTGGCTTGTAAATACCATATATTTTTTTTGTTAATGAGTTTATAGGGATTAATCAGACGGGTTTTCCCCTTATAAACGATCTGACAAACATTATGGTTTTTAATCGATTTCTCGATTTTCGTTAAATGACGGCGAATATCACGTTCTACCGTGTGTTCTGCCTCATTGCCAAGAATAAGAATATGGTTTTCGTCAACGCGCGTTTCGAGCTTCTGCCAGAATTCCGTATTTCTTTCAGGGAAAAAGCTGTCAGCATTCAGGAAGTTAGCAAGGGTGTGATGTAAGCCTTGTCCGCCGGGCGATTGCGCAGAATGGATCAGTCGATATAGCCCGTTACCGGTATGTTCAACAATAGGAGATAGGGCATTTAAATCCCGGTAGACGGTACGCTCGGTAATTTTAAATTTTTCCATTAGCGCACTGCGGTTTACCACACCGTTTAAATGTAGCTCAACCAGAATATCGACCAGACGTTCAGCCGAGCGGCTCCGCGTCGTTTTAGCCATAAGGTCATCCTGTATATTTAGGTATGCGCTGAATGATGCGGATGCGCTGACAAAGGGTGTCAGTATTCAGTCACAGAAAATTTCTCTTATGGTTATATAACGGCGTGATTTAGCGGAAACCTTAGGAGTTTTTGTAGAAAGCGGCGCTGGCCGAAGAAAAAGGCCAGCGCGAGGGGGGATCACACGGCGGCTTCCGCCTCCAGCATGACCGGGTGGAAGCGGCGCTTGAAGTAGATCAGACCGTGTCCCGCGTCACTCAGAATGATGTTCTTAACTTCAACAAGGTAGACAAGATGCGTGCCGATGGTTTGCACCTGGCTAATCTCGCCTTCAAGGCTGGCGAGCGCGCCCTTGAGCACCGGCTGCGCCAGCGGCCCTTTCTGCCAGCAGGAGAGGGCAAAGCGCTCCTCCATCGTCATACCGGTCATCCCGGCGAAATGGCGAGCCATGATCTCCTGCTCGTGGTTCAGTACGTTAACGCACAGCCTGCCGTTGCCCTGAAATACCGGATTCATGGCGCTGTTGGCGTTGATGCACACCATAACCGACGGCGGGGTGTCCGTGACCGAACAGACGGCGGTGGCGGTAATGCCGCAGCGGCCGGCCTCGCCCTCGGTAGTGACCACATTAACCGCAGCCGACAGGCTGCTCATTGCGTCGCGAAAACGCAGGCGTTGTTCATCTGAATGCATTGCAACCTCCCGCTGCGCTATTTCAGCAGCTTGTCGAGCATGTTGATATCGCTGTTGTTGTGCAGGTGCGGCACCGTCCAGCCGTGCTGGTCGTACTCGGACATGCAGCGGTCGACCATCGCCATCATCTTGTCCATGTTGCCGGAGCTCTGCGCCTGGCGCAGACACTGCAGGCGGATCTCATCCTGGCTCCCGGAGTAGTTGATTTCGTACAGCTCGTGACGACCGCCAAACTCGCTGCCGATGGCGTCCCACATCAGCTTCAAAATCTTGATGCGTTCGACGTGATCCATCCCGTTGGAGCCGCGCACGTATTTCGCCAGATACTGGTCGATCTGCGGGTTGTTCAGATCCCGGGCGCTGGACGGCAGGTAGATCAGACCGGACGTCACGTTACGCTCGATGATGTTCTTGATCTTGGCGTAGGCCATCGGCGCCATCACGCGGTAGGTTTGCAGCGCGGCGTGATCCGGCAGATACGCGCCGTTCACCCACGGGGTAGCTTCGGAGCACATCGAGTCGCTCAGCGCCCAGAACATGTTGCGCCAGGCCACCACTTCGCCGAGATCCGCCTGCACGCCGCGGAACTCCAGGGTACCGGTGCACTCCAGGGATTTCTTCAGCAGGGCGGTAATGAAGTCGAGCTTCACCGCCAGACGCACGCAGGCCTGCAGCGGGTACATCCGCGCAAAGCCGCCTTCCATCGTCCAGCGACGGCAGCGGTCGAAATCGCGGTAGATCAGCACGTTTTCCCACGGGATCAGCACGTGATCCATCACCAGGATCGCGTCGTTCTCGTCGAAGCGGCTGGAGAGCGGGTAGTCGTACGGGGATCCTGTTGCGCCTGCCACCATCTCGTAAGAGGCGCGGGAGATCAGCTTCACGCCTTCGGCATCCATCGGCGCGACGAACATCAGCGCGAAGTCCGGGTTTTCGCCCATCACCTGCGCGGAGCCGAAGCCGATCATGTTGTAGTGGGTCAGCGCCGAGTTGGTTGCCACCACCTTCGCACCGCTGACGATGATCCCGGCGTCGGTCTCTTTCTCCAGCTTGATGTAGACGTCTTTCACCTCGTCCGCAGGCTTGTGGCGGTCGATCGGCGGGTTAACGATGGCGTGGTTGAAGTACAGGCCGATTTCCTGAATGCGCGTGTACCAGCTGCGGGCGTTCTGTTCGAACTGGCCGTAGAAGGCCGGGTTGGCGCCGAGCGCGCAGCCGAACGCGGCTTTGTAGTCCGGCGTGCGGCCCATCCAGCCGTAGCTCAGGCGCGACCACTCGGCGATGGCGTCGCGCTGCTGGCGCAGGTCGTCGGCGCTTTTCGCCACGCGGAAGAACTTGTGGGTGTAGCCGCCGCTGCCGGTGTCGGTGCCCCAGCAGAGGGTATCCTGCATGTCCGGCTTATGAAGCGCGTCGTACATCTGCGCGATGGAGGCCGCCGCGTTGCGAAACGCCGGATGGGTGGTGACGTCTTTGACGCGCTCGCCGTAGATGTAAATCTCACGGCCGTCCTGCAGGCTTTTTAAATACTCTTCGCCGGTTAACGGACGTTTGGCATCAGCGCGGAAATCTTCAGGCTTCATAGGGACCTCGTATCGGAATAGGGTTGTTAAATTTATGTTTTGTTTTTGTTGTTTAATTGAAGCCTGAGAGGGGCGGAACGTGAAGGGACGATTGGGACAACGGCGGGTACTTTTCGCGAGAGATCGCAGAGTGTGATTTTCCTCACCCTAACCCTCTCCCAAAGGGAGAGGGGACGGTTACTCCCTCTCCCTTTGGGAGAGGGCCGGGGTGAGGGGAACAGGCGATACCGGTACTTTCTGCGCCCGATACGCGCTCGGCGAGCACCCCACTAAGCGGTTAAAAAACCGGGCAAAATAGGCCGGGTCCTTAAACCCCAGCTGCCAGGCAATGTCGCTGACCGCGCTGTCGGAGAAGAGCAGCAGGCGTCTGGCCTCCCGCAGCTGGCGGTCGAAGATCAGCCGCTTCGGCGGGCGGTTGGCAAAGCGGCGGCAGATATCGGTCAGGCGGGATTCGGTCAGGTGCAGCTCGCTGGCGTATTCCGGCACCGTCCAGTGCTGGTGGTAGTGGGCATCTATTAGCTGGGTAAAGCGCTGGAACAGCTTAAGCTCGCCGCGCATGCCGCCTGAAGCGTGGTCGTCGAGCTTCGCGTTGCGCAGCAGCAGGGTAAACACCGCCTGCGCCAGCAGGACCAGAGTATGTTCGCGCCCCGGCAGCTGCTCCGTGGATTCCCGGGCAATCAGTGGCCAGTAGTGCTTCAGCGCCGCCAGCTCGTCCGGCCTGTCGGCCAGCGAGAGGCAGATCCCCGGCAGGCCAAACGCCTCCCGCGTGCCGGGGTAAAGCACCTCCAGCAGGGGCCAGATCAGATCCTCGCGAACCGTCAGCACGTGCCCGTCGCTGCCGGATTCGGTGATAAACGCGTGCGGCACCGACGGCGGCGTGAGGACGAACAGCGGGGCCTGCACCGAGTAGCGGTGATCGTCGAGCTGGAGTTCAATCTGCCCGGTATCGAGAAAGTGCATCTGAAAATACTGGTCGTGACGATGCGCCTGCATGTCGCGGCCAAAAAAGGCCGCCATGCGCGCGAACGACTGGTAGTGCACGTCGTCGGTGCCCAGACTTTCGTCGTACTCCTTGCTGATGTCGATGTTGGTAATGGGGTTCTGGCACATGGCGGCTCCCTAGTGGATCTTCTGCGCCGCGATGCCCGGCTCGCGCTCAAGGCTTTCGCGCTGCGTCATCGGGATGCGCGTCAACACCAGCGCGCCGACCACCAGCAGCCCGGCCACGAACCACAGCCCGGAGCTGAAGCTGCCGGTTGCATCACGCAGAATGCCGATCAGCAGCGGGCTAACGGCGGATCCGACGTTGCCGATGGCGTTGATCACCGCCAGCGCCACCGCGCGGGACTGCAGGCTAATCACCCGATCCGGCGTGGTCCAGAATATGGCCATGGCGGTAAAGGATCCGGTTGAGGCCATAATGATGCCAAGCAGCTGGATCAGGCTGTGATCGGTGGCCGAGGCCAGCATCCATCCCGCCGCGGCGAACAGGTACGGCAGGATGGTGTGCTTTTTTCGCTCTTTCAGCCTGTCGGAGCGTCGGCTCCACCAGATCATCCCGAGAATGGTGCAAAACTGCGGGATCGCAGCCAGCAGGCCGATGACGATATTGCTGCTCCCCGTGTTGAAGCTTTGCAGGATCTGCGGCGTCCAGATGTTGATGGCGCTGAGCGTGTTGGTCAGGCAGAAGTAGGCCAGCGTGTAGAGCAGCACCGCCGGGGTCAGCACTTCGCGCAGCGTCGAGCGCGGCGTGACGGATTGGGCAACGGCGACCTCCTGCTCGCGGGCGATCATCGTTTTCAGCGCCTGCTTTTCGTCGTCGTCCAGCCAGGTGGCCTGATCAGGCGTGTCGTTGAGGTAAAACCAGGTCACCACGCCGAGCACCACCGACGGCAGCCCCTCGAGCAGGAACAGCCACTGCCAGCCCTTCAGGTTCCACAGCCCGTCCATCGCCAGAATGTAGCCGGAGAGGATCGAGCCGAGCATCATGGTCACCGGCATGGCGATCATAAACAGCGCGTTGGCGCGGGCGCGGTGATAGGCCGGGAACCACCAGGTGAGATAGACCAGGATCCCCGGCAGGAAGCCCGCTTCGGCAATGCCCACCAGCATGCGCAGGACGTAGAGAGTCTCGGGGCTGGTGGCGAACATGGTGCATGTGGAGGCGATGCCCCACACCACCATGATCCCGGCGATCCAGCGCCGCGCGCCGATCTTCGCCAGCATGATGTTGCTCGGGATCCCGCACAGCACGTAGGTGACGTAAAACAGCGTCGCGGCCAGGCCAAACATGGTCGACGTAAGGCCCAGATCTTTGCCCATCGTCAGCCCGGCAAAGCCGATGTTGATGCGATCGAGAAACGAAAAGACAAACAGGATAAAGAGAAAGACGATCAGGCGTCGGAACAGCTTGTTAATGGCGCGATGTTCAACAGCTTTATTATCATGAGTTTGCAGGGTAGAGGTCGTCATGGTGCGCTCCAGATCTTACGTTTAGTAGACGGATTTATTGTTATTAACTGACGTAACCGGTTGTTCGATAAAACGTGCCGCCAGCGCTTCGGCGCTGCGGGCGAGCAGGGTGGTGTCGACGCCGACGGCGACAAACAGCGCGCCAAGCTCGAGGTAGCGTTTCGCCAGCGGCTCGTTCGCCATCAGGATGCCGGGCGCTTTGCCCGCGCTGAGGATCTGCGCGATAGCCTGCTCGATGGCGGCCTGCACCTCCGGGTGCTGCGGATTGCCGGCAAAGCCCATGTCGGCGCTCAGATCCGCCGGGCCGATAAACACGCCGTCGACGCCTTCCACGTCCAGGATCTGCGGCAGGTTTTTCAGCGCCTCGCGGGTTTCAATCTGCACCAGCACGCACATGGCGTCGTTGGCCTGCTGCAGGTAATCCGGGATGCGGTTCCAGCGCGAGGCGCGCGCCAGGGCGCTGCCGACGCCGCGAATGCCCGCGGGCGGGTAGCGGGTGGCACGCACTGCCTGCCGCGCTTCGTCGGCGTTTTGCACCATCGGCACCAGCAGGGTTTGCGCCCCCACGTCCAGCAGCTGTTTGATCTGCACCGGGTCGTTCCACGACGGGCGCACCACCGGCTGGCTGGGATAGGGCGCGATGGCCTGTAACTGGGCTAAGACGGTTTGCACATTATTCGGCGCGTGCTCGCCGTCGATCAGCAGCCAGTCGAAGCCTGCCCCGGCCAGCAGCTCAGCGCTGTAGCTGCTGGTGAGCCCCAGCCATAAACCGATTTGCGGGCGGCCAGCCTGCAGCGCCGCTTTGAATGCGTTTTGCATGGTCCTCTCCTAAACAAAGCGGCAGCTGATGGAGCCCATGTTGCCGTAGTCGACGTGGAAGGTGTCGCCTCTGCTGGCGGACACCGGGCGGGTAAACGAGCCGCCGAGGATGATTTGCCCCGGTTCAAGCTGCACGTCGTACGGTGCCAGCTTGTTCGCCAGCCACGCCACGCCGTTCGCCGGGTGGTTAAGCACGCCTGCGGCGACGCCTGTCTCTTCGATCACGCCGTTGCGGTAGAGCAGGGCGGAGATCCAGCGCAGATCCAGTTCGTCGGGCTTAATCGGGCGGCCGCCGAGGATCACCCCCGCGTTGGCGGCGTTATCGGAGATGGTGTCGAACACCTTGCGCGGGCGCTGGGTTTCCGGATCAACGTTGTGACAGCGGGCGTCGATCAGCTCCAGCGCGGGGATGACGTAGTCCGTAGCGTTGTAGACGTCGAAGATCGTGCAGTTCGGGCCGCGCAGCGGTTTCGCCAGCACGAAGGCCAGCTCCACTTCGATGCGCGGAACGATAAAGCGATCGACCGGGATGTCGCTGCCGTCGTGGAAAAACATGTCGTCCAGCAGCGCGCCATAGTCCGGCTCGCTAATCTGCGAGCTGGCCTGCATCGCTTTGGAGGTCAGGCCGATCTTATGGCCCTTCAGCACGCGGCCTTCGGCGATTTTCAGGCTGACCCATTCGCGCTGAACGGCGTAGGCGTCTTCAATGGTGATCTCCGGGTAGTCCAGCGAGATCGCGCGGATCTGCTCCCGGGTTTGTTCCGCCTGATGCAGGCGGTGGGCGATCAGGGTATGGGTGTGTTTGTCGAGCATGGCGATATCCTGTTTTACGTTTGTTTTCTCCCTCTCCCCGTGGGAGAGGGCCGGGGTGAGGGCATCAGGCCGCAGAGATTTCCCCTCACCCTAACCCTTTCCCAAAGGGACAGGGGGCTGGCCGTGCCGGTATTACTTAAACAACGCGTGCACGTTGTTTTGTTTGTAATTGAGCGTCGGGTGCAGCTCGTCGAGCTCGAACGACAGCGCCAGATAGCGGTCGGCCATCAGCTCCGCGAAATGTTCCTTGATCAGCGCAAAAAGCATCTCCCCCACGGCTTCCCGGCTCTCCAGGCTGCGCCCGGCGCCAATCTTCAGCGTCATATGCACAAAGGCGTAGTCGTGCCTGCCGTCGGCCATCTGCCAGGTGTCCAGCCAGTGGGCGCGGCTGCGGATGCCGCCGATGGGGAAGATGCCCGTGGCGGCCAGCGCCTCGTTGACTTTGGCGAACAGCCCCGGCAGGTCCGCCTGCTCGCGGATGTTGTCGGTACATTCAGCAATAAAGTGCGGCATGGTGACTCCTTACGCGGGCAGCGGGAAAACGGCGTTAACCTGGCCGGTGCCGGAGCTGGCGAACAGCTCGGTGAGGAACTCCACCTTACCGTCGTACTGGTCCCAGCCGAGCATCCCCAGCAGCATCACCGTGTCGTGCATGTTGCCCTCGCCGTAGCAGTAGTCGGCGTACTCCGGCAGCATGCTGCAGAATTCTTTGAACTGCCCCTCGCGCCACAGCTTCACCACGCGCTCGTCCATCTGACGGTCGAACTCGCGGGTGTAGCTATTCATCCCTTCTTCCGCGCGCTGGTCGTCGATAAAGCGGTGCGATAGCGAGCCGCTGGCGAGCACCGCCACGGTGCCGTCGTATTTCTCAATGGCGCTGACGATGGCCTCGCCCAGCCTGCGGCTGTCGGCGAAGTCGTGAACCGTGCAGAACGCCGAGATGGAGACTACTTTGAAGTGTTTATCCGCGTTCATGTAGCGCATCGGCACCAGCGTGCCGTACTCCAGCTTGAGGCTCGGGATGTTGTGCGCTTTGGCGCGCACGCCGAGCTTCACCGCCTCGTCGGCGATCAGCTGGCCGAGTTTCGGGTTGCCGTCGTAGTCGTAGGTCATGTCGCGGATAAAGTGCGGCAGCTCGTTGCTGGTGTAGACGCCCGCAAAATGGTCCGCACAGTTGATGTGGTACGCGCTGTTCACCAGCCAGTGGGTGTCGAACACGATGATGGTGTCCACGCCCAGCTCGCGGCAGCGCTTGCTGATTTCTTTATGCCCGTCGATGGCCGACTGGCGGCAGCCGTGGTTTTTCCCCGGCAGCTCGGAGAGGTACATCGACGGCACGTGGGTGATTTTTGCCGCTAGCGCTAATTTACCCATGGTCAGATCCCCCACTTTGGAATCGGATGGTCGCCCATGGAGATGCAGACGTTCTTCATCTCCGCGAACACTTCAAAGCTGTACTCCCCGCCCTCGCGGCCGGTGCCGGAGGCCTTCACGCCGCCAAACGGCTGGCGCAGGTCGCGCACGTTCTGGGTGTTGACGAACACCATCCCCGCTTCGATATTCCGTGCCAGGCGCAGTACCTTGCTGACGTCCTGGGTCCAGATGTATGACGCCAGGCCGTACTCCACGTCGTTGGCCAGGCGCAGCCCTTCCGCTTCGTCCTTAAACGGCAGCAGGCAGGCCACCGGCCCGAAGATTTCTTCCTGCGCCACGCGCATGCGGTTGTCGACGTCCGCCAGCACGGTTGGTCGCAGGAAGTTGCCGCCCTTCAGGTGCGCAGGCAGGTCGGTCGGTTTGTCCGGGCCGCCTGCCAGCAGGGTTGCCCCTTCTTCAATGCCGAGGCGGATGTAGCCGGAAACCTTCTCCCAGTGCTGCTGGCTGATGAGCGCGCCGATCTGGGTGTTCGGATCGTTTGGATCCCCAACGCGCAGGCGGTTGGCGCGTTCGGCAAAGCGCTTCACGAATTCCGGATAGATACTCTGCTGAATGAAGATGCGCGAGCCCGCGGTGCAGCGCTCACCGTTGATCGAGAAGATAGTGAACAGGGCGGCGTCCAGCGCGCGCTCGATGTCAGCGTCTTCAAAAATTAGCACCGGGGATTTGCCGCCCAGCTCCATGGAGTACTTCTTCAGCCCGGCGTTTTTCATGATGTTGCGCCCGGTGGCGGTGCCGCCGGTGAAGGAGACGGCGCGCACGTCGTGATGGCGCACCAGCGCGTCGCCCGCCGTCGCGCCGTAGCCCTGCACCACGTTGAGCACGCCCGCCGGAATGCCCGCCTCCAGCGCCAGCTCGCCCAGACGGTCGGCGGTCAGCGGGGAGAGTTCAGACATCTTCAGCACCGCGGTGTTTCCGAGTGCCAGGCACGGCGCAACCTTCCAGGTGGCGGTCATAAAAGGCACGTTCCACGGCGACACCAGCGCGCAGACGCCCACCGGCTGCACCAGGGTGTAGTTGAGCATCTTGTCGTCGACCGGGTAGGTTTTGCCGTTCATCTGCTGGCACACCTCGGCGAAGAACTCGAAGTTGTGCGAGGCGCGCGGAATCAGCACGTTTTTGGTCTGGTGGATCGGCAGGCCGGTATCGGCGGTTTCCATGGCGGCGATCTCGGGCACGTTCTGGTCGATCAGGTCGCCCAGACGACGCATCAGGCGCGCGCGTTCCTTCATCGGCAGGTTGGCCCATTTCGGGAACGCCTCTTTGGCGGCGGCGACGGCCTGGTGAATTTCAGCTTCACCGCCGGAGGCGACTTCTGCCAGCACCTCGCCGGAAGCCGGGTTGGTGGTGTGGAAGTACTCGCTTCCGGTAACGTTTTTACCGTTGATCCAGTGGTTAATCTTTTTCATTTTGCAGTCTCCTCGCTGACAATTCGGTTCACCAGGCGTCCCACGCCCTCCACTTCCACCACCACCTCATCGCCCGGCACCACGTCGGACAACCCCTTCGGCGTGCCGGTGGCGATCATGTCGCCAGGCTGCAGGGTCATAAAATCGCTCAGGTACGCGATCAGGTACGGGATGCTGAAAATGAGATCGGCGGTGGTGCCTTCCTGGCGCAGCTCGCCGTTAACGAAGGTGCGCAGGGCGAGGTTGTGCGGATCGGGAATTGCCGCTTTCGGCACGATGTGGGGGGAAATGGGCGTCAGCCCGTCGCGGCTTTTTACCCGCAGGTTCGGGCGGTAGTAGTTTTCCAGGTAGTCGCGGATGGCGTAGTCGTTGCAGACCGTATAGCCCGCAACATGGTCCATCGCCTCGGCTTCGCTGACCTTACGCGCGGTTTTACCGATGACCACCACCAGCTCCGCTTCGTAATGCATGTATTCGATATTGTTCGGGCGCACCGACGTCTGGCCGTCGCCGTTGAAGGTGTTTGGCGCTTTGATAAATACCAGCGGCTCGGTTGGCGGCTTGAAGTCCAGCTCGCTGGCGTGATCGGCATAGTTCAGACCGAGGGCAAACAGCGTGGCTTGCGGCGGCGTGCTGTGCGCAATAGTGACGCTACGCTCATCCACCACCGGATTTTCCAGCGGCGGAAAGCCTTCTGCCAGAACACGCACGCGATCGCCCGGGCGGATCTCCACGCGGCTTTGCGGGGTGCCGAGCAGGATCGCATCGCCGGGATTGAGGGTGGCGAACTCGCTCAGGGCGCTCAGCAGTTCGGCGGCGTTACGCTGAAGATCGGCCGTGCTCCAGTGATCCGCTTCGCGGCCGTTGATCTCGGTGATGATGGTCAGGTTATCCACGTTACCAACGGCGACAAGTTCGCCGAGCGGGCAAAATCCGTCCCGGCATTTGGCCTTGATGGCCGGGCGGTAGAAGCTCTCTTCCGGCAGGCTCACCTCGTTGGCGAGCGCATATCCCGCGATGTACTCCGCGGCGTCCTCCGGGCGCACCTTGCTGGCGGTTTTGCCCACGACCAGCGCCACCGTCGCACCGCTCAGCACCGTTTCCCCGTGAGGGAAGGGGATCGGCTCGCCCGCACGAATCACCGTGTTATGCGGCTTGATAAACCACACCGCCGTTTTCGGCGGCGTGTTGTAGGGCGCTTTTTCAAAGGCCTCACGCCAGGCTTCATGCTGGCTTTGATGGTTGAGGGCGACGGCAAAAACGGTACCTTTCATTCATATACTCCTCACCCCGGCGGTCCGGGTTGTGATTTCATTAATATGTTAATGATCTGGTTTTATGCTTTTGCTGTTTATTTCGCAATCAGAAGTGAAAGATTTGTGATGGGAATAACAATAAATTTACATTATGTGATTTGTTTATAGTTAAATCATAGAGTTAATAAAATTATTGGGTTTCTGTTAGACTTTTTGACGGAAAACGTGTTGTTTATAAAAACATCTTTTAGTGATTGTTTACTTGTTAATGATGTTAAGGGGAAAGGCTATGCATGATTCATTAACCATCGCGCTGCTGCAGGCGCGGGAAGCGGCGATGTCGTACTTCCGCCCGATCGTGAAGCGCCATAACCTGACCGAGCAGCAGTGGCGCATCGTGCGCGTGCTGGCTGAACATCCGTCGATGGATTTTCACGATCTGGCGTTTCGCACCTGCATCCTGCGCCCGAGCCTGACCGGCATTCTGACGCGGATGGAGCGCGACGGCCTGGTGCTGCGCTTAAAGCCGGTGAACGACCAGCGCAAGCTGTACGTGTCGCTAACCAAAGAGGGGAATGCGCTGTATGAACACGCCCAGGCGCAGGTCGAAGAGGCGTATCAGCAGATCGAGGCGGAATACACGCCGGAGAAGATGAAACAGCTGACGGCGCTGCTGGAAGAGTTTATTGAACTCGGAAACCAGCATAACGCAGCGCGGGAAGAAGAGTAAAAACCACAAATTCCAGGATGATTTTCGTAAAGTTTTCCCTTTCCAGGCCGAAAATTCTGTATCTGTCTGAGGAAAGAGAAAACATGTTAAACCGTATCAAGATTGTCACCAGCTTAATGCTGGTTTTAGCGATATTTGGCCTTTTACAACTCACGTCCGGTGGTCTTTTCTTTAATGCCCTTAAGAATGACAAAGAGAATTTCACCGTCCTGCAAACCATTCGCCAGCAACAATCCACGCTGAACGCCAGCTGGGTAGCGTTGCTGCAAACCCGTAATACCCTGAACCGTGCGGGTATCCGCTACATGATGGATCAGAGCAATATCGGCAGCGGCGCGACCGTTAACGATTTGATGCAAATTGCGTCAACGTCTCTGAAACAGGCGGAAAAAAACTGGGCTGCCTACGAAGCCCTGCCGCGCGATCCGCGTCAAAGCGATGCGGATGCCATGGAGATCAAGCGCAACTATGATATTTACCACGGCGCGCTGGCGGAGCTGATTCAGCTGCTGGGTGCCGGCAAAATCAACGCCTTCTTCGACCAGCCGACCCAGAGTTATCAGGACGGTTTTGAGAAGCAGTACGTGAGCTACCTGCAGCAGAACGACAAGCTGTACCAGATGGCGGTCGAAGACAGCAACAGCTCCTTCAGCCAGGCTATCTGGGTGCTGATCGGCGTCCTGATTGCCGTGCTGGTGGTGATCGTGGCCGTCTGGCTCAACATCAAGCAGACGCTGATCTCTCCGCTGAATCGTCTGATCGACAACATTCGCCATATCGCCAGCGGCGACCTGGTGAAGCGCATTGAGGTTCAGGGCACCAACGAGATGGGTGAACTGGCCGACTCGCTGCGCCATATGCAGGGTGAGCTGGTGCGTACCGTCGGCGACGTGCGTAACGGCGCGAACGCGATCTACAGCGGCGCGAGCGAAATTGCGATGGGCAATAACGACCTCTCTTCCCGTACCGAACAGCAGGCCGCTTCCCTGGAAGAGACCGCTGCCAGCATGGAGCAGCTGACGGCGACCGTTAAGCAGAACGCCGAAAACGCCCGTCAGGCGAGCCATCTTGCGCTGAGCGCCTCTGAAACCGCGCAGAAAGGCGGCAAAGTGGTGGATAACGTGGTGCAGACCATGCGTGATATCGCGGGCAGTTCGCAGAAAATTGCCGACATTATCAGCGTGATCGACGGCATCGCCTTCCAGACCAACATTCTGGCACTGAACGCGGCGGTAGAAGCGGCGCGTGCGGGCGAGCAGGGTCGTGGTTTTGCGGTGGTGGCAGGTGAAGTACGTAACCTGGCCCAGCGCAGCGCCCAGGCGGCTCGCGAGATCAAGAGCCTGATTGAAGACTCCGTGGGCCGCGTGGAAGTGGGCTCAACGCTGGTAGAAAGCGCCGGTGAAACCATGGGTGAGATCGTGAACGCGGTGACCCGCGTAACGGACATCATGGGTGAAATCGCCTCTGCGTCTGACGAGCAGAGCCGCGGTATCGACCAGGTGGGTCTGGCGGTAGCTGAGATGGATCGCGTGACCCAGCAGAACGCCTCGCTGGTTGAGGAATCTGCCGCAGCGGCAGCCGCACTGGAAGAGCAGGCAAGCCGTCTGACGCAGGCCGTGGCGGTGTTCCGCATTCAGCAGGAGCAGATGAAAGCGCGCGAGTTCGCTGCGGCTAAAGCGGTTTCCACGCCGGTGATGGCGCGTAAAACCGCGACGGCCGATTCAGGCGATAACTGGGAAACGTTCTAACTCGGTGCGTTGTGCCGGGTGGCGGCTGCGCCTTACCCGGCCTACGGTTCAGGGTTTTGTAGGCCCGGTAAGCGAAGCGCCACCGGGCGATATTACAGAGGCAGGCGCATGGCGCAGCGCGTTTCAAAGGCGAAACCGTGCGCTGCCTCTTCTTCCCTTTTCTGACGCAGTTCAGGCGTCAGCGTCGTCATTTTTTCAAACCCCAGCCGCGCATAGAACGGCGCATTCCACGGTACGTCCCTGAACGTCGTCAACGTCAGCGCTGTCAGCCCTCTTTTACGGGCATGGTCTGCCACGCAGGCGATGAGCTGCCTGCCGATCCCTTTTCCCTGCCAGTCCAGATCAACCGAGAGTTCGACAATAAACAGTGATGAAGGATGGGCCTCGGCAAGGATAAACCCGACGGGCTGGTCGTTCGCCAGCGCCAGCCAGCTTAGCCCACGTTCGACATACTCAAGGTGCTGCTCAGTGGAAATGACCTCGCCGTTGGCAAGCCAGGCGAGATCCGGGCTTTCACGAAAGCGCTCGCCCGCCGCGCGTTCAATGGCGGGCAGGGCGATAATGTCGTGAGGGGTAGTGGGGCGAATGCGAATATTCATGGCGGGAAGTATAGCCTGACCCGTCGACATTATTCCGAGCAGATCAGCACCGGCGAGTAAAAATTGCTGATCACCAGCGCGTCTTCCGGCGTGCGCTCTATCGTCAGGAGCCTTTTATTGCCCAGCGTCAGGCCCGCGACGTACTTTTCAAAGACTCCTGGCGGCATGGCATCGTGGCTAAAACGCTCCACTTTTTGAATAGCGATCTCATATAGTTCGCCCTCCACGTGACGCCATTTAAACATCTCCTGGCGGGAAACCTCCCAGCTGCGCGGGGCATTAACCACGCTGCCGTTTAGCGTGATGTACCCCGTTTTGTCGGGATGAAAACGCATAATGATCTCACCGTCAAAGGTGAAATCGTGGCTGTCGCGCCTGTCGGAGAAGGTCAGGTTTCCATCGCAGGCTACCGAGAGCGGGGGCGTGTGGAAGTACCAGGCCAGCGCGGAGCCCAGCAGCAGCAGGTTCAGGATCAGGATAAGCCAAACTTTTTTGTGTCTCATATCACCACTCGTAATAGTAAAGCGTACGACAGGCGCTGGCTTTACCCCGCGTGAGGGAACACTGGGAGAGCACCAGCCGCCCTTCGTGGCCGTAGAAAAGCGTTCTCTGAATGTGCATGTAGAAAATCGAATTTTTCAGGCACGGAAGATGGCCGTCCTTTTGAAGCGTTTGCGCGAGCGTAATCGCCTTCCCGTGAAAAACGTCCGCCAGCGGCGTAAAGGTGTAGACCGGACAGGTGCCGATATGCGTCAGCAGATGGATCTCCCGCTGCGAGTTTTCTGGCTTGATGAGCGCGATCCAGAGGCATAGCGCAACGACGACCAGCGTGAGCGCGCCGCAGAACAGCCATTCCGGGCGAACGCGCCTTGCCGGTTTCGCCGTTTCCGCGGTCGGCGGGGCCTCCTCAAGCGGGGTGACCGTGACGTCTGCGCTGAGCATAAAGCCTGTTTTCGGTACGGTAACGATAAAGAGCTCGTCGGGAAGCAGAGTCGCCAGCATTTTGCGCAGAATGCTGATGTACTGGTTTAAGGAGTTGTTAGACCCCTGGAGCCCTCGCCGATCCCAGACTTCCTGAAGAAAGGTTTCCCGTTCGACCACGTTCCCATGATGCTGAACCAGCAGCCTCAGGATGGTATTCGCCGTACAGGTGAGGAGCTGCGCATCTTCATCCGGCGCATTGATAAGAGAAACAGAACCGTCCTCGTCGTTATAGACGATGGCGTCAGCAAGCAGGTATTTCATAAGTTCTTGTAATAAAAACAGAGATAACGAATAAAAAGAGAAGGCTTACGCCTTCCGGGCAGCACTGCTGGCTATTTTAACGCCACTGTTACCGATAACATTGATCCAGACAGGATTTTGGGTGGTTTAATAAGTCAGCGTGATAATCACGTCATCAATAAATTCCCCGGTACCGGTTAGCTGCTGTGCCGGGACTTCGCCGTAAACGGTGTAGTTCTGGGTGCCGCCTGCAGGGTTGGTGACCTGCAGCGCATCACCGCTGCTTTGATCCCCCCAGCGTTGCGTGGCCGCCTCATCCTGCCAGAGCCCGTAGCGCAGGCACTGGCCCTCGCTGTTACAGAGCTGCCGCTGACTACCGCTGGCATGGTTGCCATTGCCCATGGCAAGGGTGAACACGATTCCGGCCGGACAGCGCGTGGTGACGGTGGCGGTGGATCGCGTCGGGCGCAGGGTAGCGGTGCTGGTCAGGGTGCCGAAGTTAAGCGGCGTCACGCGCTCGATGTAGCATCCCTGGCTGATTTCGGCCTGCGCGCTGGTGCCGCCCTGCACCTGCTCTCCCTCAGCAGAACCGTCCGAGCAGTTTTGCAGCGCATCCTGACGCACCGCGCTGTGCCAGGCGATGCGCAGATTCATGTTGTAGTTGTAATAGTGGTATGCCGGGAGCTGGCTTTGCCCTGCCGGAATGGTAGCGATAAGCGGAAAGATACCGCTGACGTTGGCATTGCTTTTCGCGGCAAGGGTCTGCTGGATCAGGTTCCCGTTGCTGGCAGGCCCCAGCTCCTGAGAGCGCGCTGCGCCGTTAAGCAGGCGAAAGAGGAGGGTGTACTGTTTCCCCTCCTGATCCCCCTGCGAGATCATCTCAAAGGGCGGTGCATCAACGCTGCTCAGGCAGACGTTGATATATTCCATCCTGCCCTCGTTGTCGACCTGGTCGGCCTGGCAGCTAAATTTGACCTCGGTGTTGACGGAGGTTGTGTTGCCCGCCACGACGTTGCCAAAGTTAATGGCGGGCGTGGAGGTTATCCAGCAGGCTGCCGCCATCGCCTTCACGGACAGGACGAGCAGCAATAATAATGGCGCTCTTAATGACACAGTTGTTCTCCGATATTCTGTATTGATGACGCGGTACGCGGCGCCGGAAGCGTGACCCGGCACTCTCCCTCACCGGTCTTCACCACCAGTTCACCCGGCAGGGGCGGATCTTCAAGCCAGATAAAGCCGTCGCGTCCCACGATCGTGGCGCCCTGCGGCGTAGAAACTACGCTGCCCAGCGGGAGCGGACTGCGGCGGCTGTCGACCAGTCGGGCCTGAACCGTGACGGCGTGATGGACGTTAAAATCGACTTTTACCGCGCTGCTGTTGCCCGGTCTGGCGTGCATGTCGGTGACGGGTGCGATCACGTCGGCAGGCAAATCGAGTGGGTTAATGCTGATTTTGCTGTTGTGGTAACGCGGCAGGTCGGTCAGCAGGAGATAACCGTTCTTATCCGTTTCACCGGCCGGGCGGTTTTCCAGCATCACCGGTACGTGCCCAATGCCGTGCGTGGACACCAGCGCCATGCCCTGCTGGATATAGCGCAGCGCGTGCAGGCTGCCGTCCAGCAGCGTCAGGCTACCTTCGGCTGAGGCGTACTGGTTGCCCTGGTGAGCACTTTGCTGCAGCCCAACGTGCCATTCACCCGCTCGGCCCAGATAGCCTACGTCCGCATATCTTTCACGTCGTTCGCCAAAGCCCTGGCCCAGCTCCCATGACCAGCCGCCGGCCTCATCGTCCGGCTGGTGGCGGTAATCCATGCGCGGTTTATCCCGGCTGGCCTGGACGGAGAGCGTGTCCTCGCGACCCAATGGGACGGAAAACAGCAGCTGAACGTGACTCGATGAATCCGTAAACGAGCGGGTATAGCTCAGCGTGGTGGAGATGTGTGCCGGCAGCGACAGCGACCAGGAGGCGTTGAGGTAGCGCTGTGTGCTGCCCTGAATGTTTTGCTGTACCCAGCCCGCGCCCACGGTGCCGAAGTGGGGGACGGAGTGGCTTACCCAAACGCTGTCGCTGCGTCTGACGGGCGCAGCACCGCTCATGCGGGCGTTGTCGGCGAAATCCGCCCCGGTACGGACGGTGCTGGCTGAAATGCCCGTTCCTCTGCCGTTCCACTGCCAGCCGAGGCCCCACTGAATGCCCTGGCCGTAAGGGTTGTCGCTCACGGCAATGTGCTGGCTGACCACCCCTACGGCGGGAGAGACCAGCCAGTCAGTGCCCATACCTACGTTGCGCAGCCTGCGCTGCTGCTCCGTATGCAGCGCCAGCGTCAGGTGATTATTAACCCCATAGCGCCAGCCCGCGTCCAGCAGCGGCGAGGCGGCATAGTCGTCGGAATGCAGGGCGTAGTTTTCCCGCATCCAGCCGATGTCCAGCGAGCCGCTGCTGAGCCCTTCCGCCAGCATGCCCGGCGCGCCGTAGAGATCGAGCTGTACGGCGCGACGCTGGCCGTTGATATCGGTAATGACCACCTCCGCCTGCCCGCTTCCGGTGAAGGAGGGCAGGGTATCCAGCAGAAAGTCTCCCGGCGTGACGCGCTGGCTGCTCTGCTTAAGACCGTCGATATACAAATCGACCGTGGAAGGCAGTACGGCGGTGTCGCTGTAGCGGCTGCGCGGTTCGGTATTGAGCTGGGGATTGAGTTCAAAATTACGCGCCCAGTGTAGCCCGCCAAAGCGCACCTGCCGGCTCCAGCGGGTGCCGGTGGTGATGCTATCGCCCAGCGCCAGAGTGGTCAGCGAGTCGGTGTTATCCCACTGCCAGCGGGTTTCGAGACGCGTATGGGTCGGTCGACCGGCGCTGTTTTCCTCCCCGGCATGGCTTGAAAAACTGCTGCTGAACGTTCCGGGTAGCCCTCCGGACGCGGTCAGTATGGTCTGGGCATTAAGCTGGCGTTTCCCCTGCGCGTCGCTGGCGTAGAGCGCGTATCCGAGCGTGTAAGCGTTGACGGGCTGCGCATCAGGATAGCGAAACAGCGGCGTGGGCTTTGTGACGGTCAGATGCTGCTGGCCCTCGAACGCCTCTGCCTCTGCGGTAATCGACACCTGCTGGGACAGCACGTCGACATTGACCTTCAGGCCCGGCAGGGACGTCAGTTCAACCCACCCGGCGCCATCGTCCGGGGCGTGAAGCCCCAGCTTTTTCATGTCGCTGCGGCTTATCCATAGCGCATTATCCACCACCCGGCAGGCCCAAAGCTCTCCTCGCGGAGCGTGGTTCACGGTAATCGCCAGCCATTGCACGGTGTCGGCGGGTTCAGTCCGGGCTGACAGCATGAGCGGTACCCAAAACAGGAGCGCGAGAAGCGAGCGGGCGCAGGGGTATCTGGCTGGCATGGTGGTCATCATTGAGGTAGACGCGCAGCGTGCTGAGCGCGTGTCGTGAAGCCTGCTTAAGCGGTAAAAGGGTGGTTTGTCCCGGGAGCACATAGCCCGCCAGGCCTTTAATCGACCCTACAACCTGCCCATCGGCCGTCAGGGCCTCAAGGTGGCTCAGACGGATGTGGCGGTTTCCGGCGTTAAAACAGCGGAGGGTGGCCGGCATTTCTGCCTGCTCACAGCTCAGTGCATCGTGGCTGGCTGGCGCGTCCTGGTTCCCGGCAATAAACACCGGAATCGAGTAGCGCAGCAGGAAGTGCACCGCGTTGGGATTGGCGGCACGGGACGTGGCGTCCGGCAGCTCGTCAATGACCAGCCGGTAACTTTGCTCCTGTGCACGGACGCCAGGCTGCATGACGATAATGCGCACCAGCTGCTGCTGGCCCGGCGCCAATGATGTCATCGCCGGGCTGCTGACCACCTCCCCGGTGGCCACCAGAACATCTTTACCGTTTTTTTGCGTCCATTCGTACACCCGAATCTGCGCATGGATGGCCGCTTTCCCAGTGTTAGTGAGATAGACCGCCGCTGCCCGCTGATTGCTCTGCAGGTCGAGCGTTACCGGGGCCACCTGAAGCGTGGCGGCCAGCGCGTAGCGCGACAGCAGCGCCAGCATCATGAGCCACAGAATGAAGCAGGGAAGGTAGCGACGCACGATCAGTACTCCAGTTTTAACGTGATATCGTCGCTGTAGGTACCTGCCTGGGCGGTTGTCAGCGCCCCGGCGTCAATGACGCCATACAGCGTTTCCTCCTGTTCCGCACCGTTGCCGGTATCGTCCAGGCCATTCGTGTCGGTGATTTGCGTCTGTTTGCCTTCGTCGGCAAAGAGTTTCCACGCAATCTTCTGCGCGCCCGTTTCGCCGTTTTCCGGCTTCAGCCAGAAGGTACCGTTTTCGCCGTCGTTGCTGGTGGCTGTGAGGGTGAAAGGCGTGCCGTTGGTACAGACGATATCGACCTGCGTTTTGGCCTGGATTTCGCTCGACTCATCGGAGCCGTGACGCGAGAAGTTGAGGTCGTTGGCTTTAAGGGTGCACGATTTCACGACCTCAAGTGATACGTGCATCGTCGCGCTTGCGGTACTGTCTGCGGCGATCGCAGCAGCAGGAAGCAGGAGAACGGAACAACTTACAAGGGTGGGAATAATTTTCATGATCTTATTTCCTGACGTGAGTAACAGTGCAATTACAAAGCGAATGACTGAGCGTCCAGCAGGCAGAGTTTTCGATGGAATTCCGCCAGGCTGTGACAACAAAATTTGTTCATCGCGTTACGCTTGTGGGTGTAGATCGTTTTAGGGGACTTATTCATGATTTTTGCGATGCGAACCGGACTAAATCCTTTATGGAGCAACATGCAAACCCGCCTCTCCTGATGCGAGAGCGTGGCGGCGTTTTTGATGGCGAATGTCGTGTCGCTAAAACAGTGGCTTAGCTGCGCAAACGAGAGGTTGTCCGCGACCACTCGGACCCGCTCGTTGCGCAGGCAGGCGTGAACGTCGCAGACCCGCGCGGCATCCGTAAATACCAGCCAGTTCTCTCCAGTGTGCGTATTGAGCAGTCGTTCCTGCAGGTGCAAAAGCCCTTCAGGATTAACGTCATGGATCCAATACATCTCCGGGCGAGGGGTAACGGCCGTCGAGATCATCGAAGTGAGGCCAAGCCATAAAAACGTATTCCCGCTCAGAACGATAACCTGATAACCAGCATTCGGAATGAAAGGGGTCATTTTCTACCCCACAGATAGCCCTGGCCGTAATCAGCCGCGCTGGCGCGGGCCAGCGCGAAATCACCCGCGGTTTCGATGCCTTCGATCAGCACCTTGCTGGCGACGCGCTTGCACTGGCGGGTGAGATGCAGAAACTTTGCCTGCTCGATCCGCCCGTTCCAGAAGGTATGTTTGTCAATTTTGATGCCGCAGAAGCGGATCTGGCTGGTCAGAAGATCGGGAAGAAGGTCTTCGCAGACATCGTCTGCCCACACTTCTATCCCCCACTGATGGAGCGTCGCGATGCATTTCCGGAGTGCCAGGCTTTGCGTATCCTCGAGCTGGACCATCGTATGGAGATCGGTAACCTCGATAGCAAGTCTCTCCGGGCAGGGTGTCTCTTCTTTTAGCCTGTCGAGGAAGTCCGTTTCCAGCAGTAAATCCGATGTCGCATTGAGATAATACTTGTCGCCATCCTTGCAAAACATGGCATGACGAAGCTGCGCAAAGAAGTGCGCTTTACGCTGCGTCGCGGGCATCGAGCCAAAGTAATCTTCAAGATTGACGTGGGGCTTTGCCGTAGACAATACCTCCCAGGCAATCACATTTTCACTGCGCAGTGCCCGGATGGATTCGAACTTATAGCCGGTTAGCATGATAAAAGTGCGTAACGCTCCGTTGTGATTTCAGGAGCCGCACATTTTATGGATTTGTATTTTGGCGGGATATTTATAAATAAAAATGGCTTGTATAAAGAGTTTTTATCTAATTTATAAGGCTGATATAGGATTATTTATTTTCATAAGCGCCCGGCAGCACGCCGGGCGCGACGCGTGTTAACCCGCTTTGCTGACGATTTTGATTTCAACCATGCCGATCCCGAGCTCGCGCGGTGAGTGCCCAAGGATATTCCCCTCGTTCGTGGACTGCGGGTCCGGCGGCACGATCACCAGGGTATTGCTGCGCGAAGGATTCTCAAAATGCAGCGTGTGCGTGCTCACGTCGTTCCCGAGCGTCAGCGTCTGCTCCCGATCGCCTACGCGCACGGGTACGGGCTTGTTAGCGTTAGGGCCATACGCTCTGGCGGTGATCACCAGGTCGAACTGTTCCGGCAGCGGGTGGGCGTACTCAATTTTCACCTCGTTGCCCAGCTGCGCGTTTGACCAGCGTCCCCAGGACTCAGGACGCGAGATGCCGCTAAACTGCTTCACTTCCTCGGGCGCGCCGGCCACGTTAAAGATAAAGCTGTCCGCTTTGTAGCGAATATCGTTATCGCTGACTTTAAGCATGTCGATGTTGTGCTGATAGCGCGCGGTATCAATCACCGTATCGTTGAACGCGGTTTTGCCTTTCCACTGGGATTTATCCACGTGCTGCACGGTTTGCTCCCCGCCGAGCTGACCCTGAGAGACGCACCAGTCGGTAGAAAGCGCCAGCGGCTGCGACCAGAGCTGGCCCATTTTGTAACACCTGTCGACCCAGACAAAATTATCGCGTGGGGCAAAATCGGCCAGCTGATAGCGCAGCGGCGCGGAATATTCGCTTTCCGGCAGCGGCTCGACGCGCCCCTCCGACACGCGCACCAGCAGCGGCAGACGGAAGCTGCTGCCCGAGAAGGCAATCGTGTTTTTATCCCGATCGACGGTGAAGTCTTTCATCTCTTTCGGGAAGTTCCACAGGCGGATAATGTCTGGCTTCCAGGCGAGGATTTTATCCTTCATGTTGAGGAACACTTCCGACAGGGATTGCCCCGACAGCGTGCTGCGGCCCAGGCCAATAAAGTTGTCGCCGCCCAGAATGTCCAGCACGGTTGCGCCGTTATCCATGGAGTTGCGTTTGGTGGCAATTACCTCCTGCTGCGGCTGGTCGCCGCGCAGGACAAAGAACAGGTTGCTGCGGTCCTGCTTGTTGAGCCGATCCCAGGCGCTGTTTTTCATCGCCAGATGGTCAGACGAAACGACGATGACGGTGTTTTTAAACCAGGGCGAGGCTTTGATTTTCTCGACCAGCGCGGCAATGTGCTCCTGACTGCAGGTGACGGCGCTGAAGGACTTGTTGTTTTTGCCGTCCACGTCGTAGCTTTTGCGTTTGCAGCTGCGCGAGACGAACCCGTCCGGATGGTGGGTATCCACCGTCAGCGCAAAGAGGGAGAAACGCTTGCCCGCGCGGGAAAGCTCCTCGAATTTCTTCCAGGTTTCGTCGAGTACCGTATCGTCATAGAAGCCCCAGTCGTTACGGTAGCTCGGATCGGCAACCGTCGTTTTTAACTCTTCTGAGCCATACAGGTGGTCAAAACCGTGGGATTTCAGGAACACGTCTTTTCCGGCAAAGCGCAGGTTTGCCCCCTGCACAAAATAGTTTTCGTAGCCGGAGTTTTTCAGGATATCGCCGAGGCAAATATTCTGCGGGAAGAACGTCGACATCGAGGCTGAGGCGTTACCTTCAAAAGGCGCGAACAGCGGGATACCGCACTGGGAGGCAACCATCCCGGCAATCGTATAATCCGTACCCGGCAGCTGCATGGTGTGGCTGAAGTCGAGACCTTCGTTTTTCAGCGCGCCCAGGTCCGGCGTCAGATTCGGGAAAGCATCGTTATCAAAGTACGTGCGTTCCAGGCTTTCACCGTAGATGTAGACCAGATTGAGCTTCGGGCTGGCGATCGTTTTCGACGGTTCTTTGTAGTAGGCCGCGAAATCCGGATCGCCGTCGCGAGACTGGGATTTCACCAGCTCGGTGATCTGATGGAACGCCGGGCTGGCGTCGACGGAGGCCAGCGCCAGGAACAACGCCAGCAGGCTATAGCCATGATGGTGCGGGTGATGGCGACGTCGGCGCAGCACCCAGGCCAGCGCGCCAAAAATCGTCACCAGAGCGACGATAAGGCCTAGCCCCGGAAGAATGTATTTGCCCACGCCCGCGCCCGTCAGGCTGTTCGTCAGCGTGTAGAGCACCGCATCGTTAATACCGTCACCGGTAAAATAGTCGCTGGCGTATAAGGTAATGTTTAAAATAATAAAAATGCCGAGTACTACCAGCGTGGCGATAAACCACCAGGTGTGACGGCCGGCTTTCCAGGCGTAAACGCCGACAGAAGCCAGAAAAAGGATAAGAGACATGAATTCTGACAACAGCATATCCTCATGACGCCAGGTGCTTCGCTGGCTAACTGTTTATTTTTTGGGTCATACAATGTAATTGCGATGTCGTTAAGCTGCAATTTTAGTGTCACGAAAGTGTGCTGTTGTTAGGATTTGGTTTAGAAAATCGTTTTTATGAAGAAGGTCGCATCCTGACAAACGGACGCTGAGACGGTGGCAACCAGGAAAAACGCTCGTTTAGCGCCGCGTTGCAAGACTATCGCATTAAACGCGGCGTGTTGTGGCATAAAATGGGGTGGATCAGGAGATGAAATTAACGCCTTGTTTCAGCACCAGATCGCAGGCTTTGGTTTTCACCTGTTTTGCCAGAGAAGAGTTGCCGAGGGTGCTCAGGTTTAGCTGCTGCCCGTTTTGCGCGTTAAGCAGGCCCTGAATGCCGTCCATATAGTTGGTGTCCGCTTTCTGCTCCTGAGTATCCAGACCCAGTTTACCCAGCACCTGGTTTTTCACGTTTTGCGCGTCGGTTACGGAGGCCAGCTTTTGCTTTGCGCAATATTCCAGAATCCCCGCCGCGTTGTTCATCGTGCCCGCGCTGAGGCTCTGAGAGCTGCTGCCCAGCAGGCTGGTGAGGGAAGAGGCGGAGAGTCCACCCTGAGAGCTGCTGCTCTCTTTGGTCAGCTCATTTGCCGCGCTTGACAAGGACTCCTGCCAGGACGCCGCTTGCGCTGCGCCGGTCACCAGCAGCGCGCCTAAAAAAGTGCTGATTAGAATCTGTTTTTTCATCATGGCTCTCTCAAAAAGGTCCGTTTTGGGCCGAAGGGGTTCCAGTATATACCTATGCCCTGGCAGCGATTCCTGGAACTGTCTTAATACTCTTTGCCGGTAACGCGGCTGCGGTAACTTTCCCAGTCGAAGATGACATAAAGACTATTACCCAGCTTCATGCGGTCCATGACGCGTTCACCCAGTAAGCGGGTCATCTCGTCGATATTGTGGTTCGTCAGCATGCCGGTGGGGCGCTTGGACGAGGAGCGGCGGTCGACAATCTGGTTGATGATCACTTTTTCATAGCGGGATTCTGTCTGAACGCCAATCTCGTCGATGACCAGTAAATCGACATTGCTCAGATCGTTGAGCAATTGCTCTTCGCTGGTTTCGCGGTTGCTGAAGGTATCTTTCATCGCGGACATGATATCGGCCACGGTGATGATAAGAACCGATTTACCCCGCAGAAGCAGCTCGTTGCAGATAGCGGCTGCAAGGTGGTTTTTTCCGGTGCCCGGCTTTCCGCTAAAGATGAAGCTGGCGATATTGCCGTCGAATTCATCCACGTACTGACGGGCGGCGGCAAGGGCGTTCATCTGCCCGCTGGTCTCGATTTTATAGTTATCGAACGAGCAGTTCTGGTGCAGGGGACGTATACCGGAGCGGTTAAAGGTGCGCTGCATTTTCATCGCCCGGTTTTCCCGGGCGAGCGCGGCGGCGCGGATCTCACCTTGCTCTTTTTGCCACGCCAGAAGCTCTTCACCCGTGGTAAACGCGGGCTTCACGTTGGCAGGCATCATTTTTTGCAAACGTTTCATCAGGTCGCCGACGTTCTTCATTTCGCACCTCGGAATCCGCTGGGGATCTGTTTATCCGGTTCGGAAAACGCGTTGATATCGCGTTTGGGCTGGCCGTTGTTGCCGGCGCGGGTAATTTGAAGATGACGCGCGAGCTTTTGCTGCCATTGAATATGGGTGAAGACTTTCCCTTCCGCCTGCCACCAGGCGGTAAACGCGGCGAGCTCTTCTGCGGTGGCCGGCTGGGTTAGCGCAATGCCCCACAGCGCGGCCTGCCGCTGAAAATCCGCATCCGGCTGCCAGCCCGCGTACAGGGCAAATTTTCCCATCGGAACGGTCAAGGGGACGTTAACCGGTTCATCAAAGAACTGGTTGTCCAGCGTGATATCGCTCGCCGGGCGTGACAGTTGCGCTTCAATCTCCAGAAGCTGCGCCAGGCGTTCCGGCGTGATTGCGTAGAACGCCGGAGCGTTGTCGGCAAATACCGCAACCGTGCCGCCTTCGGCATGGGTCAACACACCGCGTGGGTCGCGCATAAAGGCATCAATGCCAGCAATGCTGGTGGTCAGAATTCTGGAGGACATAACGCTTACTCTACTGATTACTACGGGCGTGATATGGGCTTATGGTAGCACAGAGAGAGGAAAGGGAAGGAGGGGATTTCCCCGGTGGCGCTGCGCTTACCGGGGCTACAGTCATAGACCTGATAAGCGCAGCACCATCAGGCATTTATCACGCGATGATATTCAGGGTCACGTCGATGTTGCCGCGGGTCGCGTTAGAGTACGGGCAAACAATGTGCGCCGCATCGACCAGCTTTTTAGCTTCCGCGGGATCCATACCCTCAACGTGGATGTTCAGTTTTGCCTCGATACCAAAACCGGTTGGCAGCGGTCCAATACCCACTTCGCCTTCAATAAAGGCATCTTTTGGCAGGGTGAATTTGTCGCGTGCGGCCACGAACTTCATCGCGCCCAGGAAGCAGGCAGAGTAGCCCGCAGCAAACAGCTGCTCAGGGTTAGTTACTTCTCCGCCCATGCCGCCCATCTCTTTTGGCACGCCCAGTTTTACGTCCAGTACGCCATCGGAAGATGTCGCGCGACCGTCACGGCCACCGGTTGCTTTTGCTTTGGCGGTATAAACAACTTTTTCTAAAGACATGGCAGGTTCCTCATCTTGTTTTAATGTGTGCTATTAAATAGCGTGCGATATATATGGGTGATAATCACGCATAAAGTATAGCTTTACGCGCGGTGTAGCTGTTGTCGCAAAAGTTCGAGCTGCTGTTTGAGCGCCAGCAAAGTGTCGGTATCACACTGCGCCGCGCAACCCACCGCATGGGGAATACCCAATGCCTGCTGCTGCAGTTCACGTCCCGCTTCACTTAGGGTGACGGCGACCTGACGTTCGTCTTTGCGTGAACGATGACGGTTGATTAACCCGGCACTTTCCAGCCGCTTCAAAAGCGGCGTTAGGGTCGCAGAGTCCAGAAACAGGCGTTCGCCGATGTCCGACACCGTGACGTCATCCTGCTCCCACAGCACCAGCATTACCAGATATTGCGGGTAAGTCAGGTTCAGCGGTGCCAGCAGTTGCCGGTACAGCTTGTTAAGCGCCAGATTTGCCGAATAGAGGGCAAAGCAGAGCTGGTTATCCAGCTTGAGCGCAGCGGTTGCGTCGTTCGTTTTCGCGTTCATGAAATGAATATAGGTAGTGTGCGATTTAATTGCAAGCAATTTTATGGGCAGGTGTAGCGGAGCGCCACCTGAACGGCCATTTTGCGGTAGTGCTGGCGCTGAGCCTGTTCATCCGCTCCGTCTTCAAACAGCAGCGTAAAGGTGTAACTGTTGGCTACGTAGTGAAAGCTGAAGCTGCTTATCAGGCGGTGAAGATCGCGGGCGTCAACCGTCTGGCTGAAGAGCTGCTTTTCTTTGCCCCGGTGCAGGATGCCCTCCAGCAGGTCGAGCGCGCTACGGTTGACCTGGCGAAGATAGCTCGACTGCTGCATAAAGCGGCCCCGCTGCATGTTTTCCATGCAGATAATCCGGATGTAGTCCGGGTGGTCGGCATGATAGTCAAAGGTGGCTTCAACCAGATTGACCAGCGCTTCGACGGGGGGCATTCCCGCCAGGCTTAGCGCTTTTTCACTGGCGCGAATCTGGGTGTAAACATGTTCCAGAACCAGGAGATAGAGATTCTCTTTATTCTTAAAATGGTAAACCACCATGCGTTTGGTGGTACCCGCTTTCTCCGCGATCTGCTCCATGCGGGCACCGTTCAATCCATACTCGGCAAAAAGCGCGATGGCGCTCTGAAAAATTTTCTCTTTCAGGCTGGATTCTTCGCTGTGCTCGGGGTGTTCGCTGCCAGGGTTAGCCACATCCTTTCCTTATTTTCACCAAACGGACCAGAAGGATTATCTCCATGGCAGCGAAATAACACAAATATCAAACGCGTGGGCGTTTGCGGTACAGCCACAGCCCGGGGATCGACAGCCCTATGGAGAGCGCGCCGACGATGGACGAGGCCTTAAGAAAATTGCTCAGGAGGAGGATCATCTGCGGCTCAGTGTAGCCAAAATGGCTGATTTTCACCGCGGAAATCATCGCCGTATACGCAGATATGCCCGGGAACATCGGGATCACGGCGGCGACGGTGAACACCTTGGGATGCGCCAGATACCAGCGCGACCACTGGATGCCGATACTGCCAACCAGCATGGAGGCCATAAATGTCGACCATTCGATGTTAAATCCTGCGGTCATCATCACCATTCGCGAGCCATGACCAATCGCGCCCAGCAGCGCACACCACCGCAGAGCGCGTTGCGGAACGTTAAACACCATCGCAAAGCCGACGGCAGGAATGGCGGCCAGAAGCATGTCCTGTGCCAGCGCCAGCAGAAAATCTATCACGCCCATCCGCGTAACCCCCAGAGTGTCATGGCCATTACTACGCCGATGCAGGTCGCCAACGTCAGCAGGCTGGCAATAGCCCAGCGTGCCAGACCGGTATTGATGTGTCCTTTAAACATGTCGGCAACGGCGTTGATCAACGGAAAGCCCGGAACAAGCAGAAGCACGCTGGCGGCCATGGCAATCGTCGGGGTAGTGGCAAACTGCGGCAGGCGCAGCAGCAGGCCGGAAACCGTGGTGGCGACAAACGCGGTAATGCAGAAGTTAATTTGCGGATGCAGCTGCCGGTGCGTCAGCAGCTGGCGAACATACATGGCGATACTGCTGGCAAAAAAGGTGACGATCGCGCCGTCCCAGCCACCTTTATTGAGCTTACAAAAGCAGGCGCAAGACAGCCCTACCATCACCACGACAAGCCAGCGCGGATAACGTAATGGCTTAATTTGGCTGAACCGTTTTTCAATCTCACGAAGATCGAGAAGCTTATGTTCAGCAAGGATGACGATGTGCTGCACTTCGGTTACGACGTGCATGTTAATGCCGCGGTCATGGTTTTTGCGGGTGGAGGTCAGGCACTGTCCGTCTTTGATCGTGGTCAGCACGATGGCGTTGGATGAAATAGCGCTTTCAACGCTATCCATACCCAGCGCCAGTCCCAGCCGGGTGGAAAGCTCCTCAACCAGCGCGCTTTCCGCGCCGTGCTGGAGCAGAAAAAGACCGCACTGAATACATAGCCGCGTGATAGCACGCTGCGTTGACCGATCTGCCTGCATGTATTGTCCTGAAGAAGGTGGAAAGTTGCCGGTTGGCCCATAGCGATTATTTTTAGCACAAAGTGCAGTGCCTCTTGCTGTGGGTCAGATCAAGGTTTATGCAAACAGTTGCTGCCCTTAAGTGCGGAAGGGGTTGGGATTAATTCATCATTTTGGTGAATTATTAATATTAAAATATAAGTTATTTATATTTAGTTATTCTAATTTTATATTGTAGTTATTTTAATGACACTGCAATTAAAATTAATTTCGCTTTGTGAGATATTACTGCTGTTTAGGCATTTCTTAAACTAAGAATACATCTCATCTTCTGCTTGTATTAACCTGCTTTACACTCAGGGACGAAAAATACTCATACGTTGATGCATTTTAACGTTACTCATCACATGAAGAATGGACACGGAGGGTCTATGTTGTCTTTGCACGGTAAGCATTGCGTTATCATTAGCCGGATACCGGTCATGCAAAACGGGTTAGGGGGCGTGATGACTCGCCATTTCCCCGATTTTGAATTGACCTATTGCAGCTCATTGCAGGAGTTAACGCTGCTCCAGCTACGCCGCGCTGACGTCATCATTGCCGATATTTCAGGCGAATACTGGAATCCTCGGGGCGCGCTCGAAGAGTATTTCAGTTTATTGAATCAATACCGGAACATTCACTGGATCTTTTTAGTTTCGCGTCCGCTTAACCCTATTGCCGTTGAGTTACTTGTGCGCCCGGAAAGTACGTTGCTTTCTGATATTGAACCCATTGAAGGGCTGGTTAACGCTATTCGGGCAGGTAGCGAACGCGCAGAGCGGGTAAGCCAGGCGTTGCTAACCCCGGAACCTCAAAGTCCGGGGGAAGAAGACGAACAGGTTATCGCGCTCACGTACTCCGAACGCAAAGTATTGCGACTGTTAGGTAAAGGATGGGGGATTAACCAAATCGCCACATTGCTTAAGAAGAGCAATAAAACTATCAGTGCGCAGAAAAACAGTGCGATGCGACGGCTGTCATTACGCAGTAATGCCGATATGTACGCCTGGATAAACAGTACACAGGGAATGCGAGAGCTGAGTTTGATGTCAGCCTATGGAGAGTTCGAGGAATGGAAAAAACCGATTCAACAAGACATATCGCCATCGTCGAAAATTGCACGATGAGTGCTGTTGGGCTAAAGCATCTTTTTGCGATGCCCGGCCTGAATCATTATCAGCTGCATCTGTTTAGTGAGTTTGACAGCTTTAAGAAAGCACTTCAGCACATCAATTTTTTCTCGCTGATCTATTCATATTCCGATGCGCGAGAAGAGCGTCGTAGCTGCCTGGCGCACCTGCGGGATTTTGCGTTTACGCATGGCCATATCCAGCGCATTATCCTGGTCGCTGATGAGATGGAAGCAAGATTAATTAGTCATCTTTCCCCGTCACGCCTTCACGGTGTGGTCAGCAAATCGCTGACGCTTGAGTGCCTGCAGAATGAACTCATGGTATTGCTGAGTGAAACCCTGCGCATCAATGACAATATGATGAATCACTGGTACCGGAGTCAAAGCAGAATGTTAAGCCCAACGGAACGGGCAATATTGCGTTATATGTCTTGCGGCTATTCCATTCCTCAAATCGCGGCACAGCTTGAACGCAATATTAAGACCATCCGGGCGCATAAGTTTAATGCGATGGTGAAGCTGGGGGTAAACTCTGACGTAGGGCTACTCGATGCGGCGGATATTATTACCCACCTTTCTGCAAGAGAACCGCGAAGTTCGGCACTCAGCAAGCCGACCTTTTTATAACCTGCCTGTTGCGCGCCAGAAAGGATCTGGCGCATCAATCAGATGCAAACATCAACCCATTTTGCGGACGTCAGCTCTGCCATTCTGTCAGGTGAAATACGCACGGCACTATGAATTGCGCCTGCGGCGGGCAGGACTTCGGCGTACTGCTTTAACGAGATGTCGCAGTAAACCGCGAGCGGGTTTTCCAGGCCGAACGGGCATACGCCGCCAACGGGATGACCGGTGATGGTCACCACTTCATCACTGCTGAGCATGCGCGCTTTTGCACCAAACGTGTCTTTCAGCTTTTTGTTATCCAGGCGCGCATCGCCTTTCGCTACCACCAGAATCACCTCATTTTTCACCTTTAATGACAAGGTTTTGGCGATTTGTCCCGGTTCAACACGATGGGCGGCAGCAGCCAACGCAACGGTAGCGGTACTCTGGCTAAGTTCAATGACGTCTATATCCGGCGCGTTGTCGGCAAAAAACTGCTGTACAGACTGCAAACTCATTGTTTCCTCCTGACAAATATCCTGCGTAATCTGTCATAAGAATTTATGCTCTGTAAATATCTCTTCAGTAACAAATATCCCGAACGGCTGATTTCTGGATCCTCTTCACAATCACGGAAACCGGTTACAGTAACCGGTTGCAGAGCGTGATGCGTCGATTAATACTGAGTACGTAACGTCCCCTGTACCCAATAATAAGAGCAAATTATGAAACCATTCCGTCTGAGCAGTACCCCTGGTCCACAAGCCAGCAAGGTTGTGAAGGTGATTTATGGAACAACGTGCGGCGCAAATGTGCCCGTAACAAACGTCTGACAGGAGATCTGCCATGTCTGCCAACCATGCTGCGTTTAACCTGATATTCCGTTTTGTTGAAAATTACGTGAGCCCGATTGCCGGGCGGATCTCTTCCCAGCGTCATGTCATGGCTATCCGTGATGGGTTTATCTCCGCGATGCCATTTATGATTGTGGGTTCATTTTTGTTAGTGTTCGCATACCCGCCGTTTTCGCCGGATACCACCTGGGGTTTCGCCCGAGCCTGGCTGGATATGGCGAAGCAGTTTGAAGGTCAGATTCTGACGCCGTTTGATATGACGATGGGCATTATGTCCATTTATATTTGTGCGGCCATTGCCTACAACCTTGGCAAACACTATGTCAAATCGCACCAGTTAGACCCGTTTATGTGTGCCATGCTGTCGCTGATGGCGTTTCTGCTGGTCGCGGCACCGAAAACCAAAGGCACGCTGCCAGTCGACAGCCTGGGTGGGACGGGCATTTTTACCGCGATTCTGGTGGCGATCTACTGCGTTGAGATGATGCGTTTCCTCAAGGCGCATAACATCGGTATTCGCCTGCCAGACCAGGTACCTCCGATGATCAAAAACTCTTTTGATCTGCTCATCCCGGTGCTGGTAGTGGTGTTGACGCTTTATCCTCTGAGCCTGCTCATTCAGTCTCAGTTCGGCATGCTGATTCCGCAGGCCATTATGTCGGTCTTTAAACCTCTGGTTTCCGCAGCGGATTCCCTGCCTGCGATCCTGCTGGCCGTGTTGATTGGCCATCTGTTGTGGTTCGCCGGGATACACGGAGCCGCCATCGTCTCCGGGATGCTGCAGATGTTCTGGCTGACTAACCTGGGCGCTAACCAGACCGCGCTGGCCGCCAGCCAGCCTCTGCCGCATATTTTTATGGAGGCCTTCTGGACGTTCTTTATCGTGATTGGCGGGTCGGGCGCCACGATGGGGCTGGTGATTTGCTATCTGCGTAGCCGTTCAGCGCATTTACGCTCTATCGGGCGTTTGAGCGTGGTACCCAGCTTCTTTAACATCAACGAACCCGTCATTTTTGGTACGCCAATTGTGATGAACCCGGTGTTCTTTATTCCGTTCCTGCTGGCACCGATGGTAAATGCAGTGCTGGCCTGGGCGGCGATGACGTTTGACCTGATTGGCCGCGTCATCTCAGTGGTCCCCTGGACGGCACCGGCGCCAATAGGCGCAGCGTGGGCTCTGGGCTGGGATTTCCGCGCGGCTATTCTGGTTGTGGTTCTGGCCTGCGTATCGGCAATCATCTACTTCCCGTTCTTCAAAGTGTACGAGAAACAGCTGCTGGAGCAGGAAGCGGAAGAGGCACAGCGTAACGCGGAAGAGGACAATCAGCAGGTGGCTTAGCTAAAAGCAAAACGGCAACTCAGGTTGCCGTTTTTAGTGTTTGTTCCCTGTCCCTGTGGGTGAGGGCATCAGGCCGGGGCCGACTACTTCAGCGTGCAATCCCCGCACTGCTTAACATCCGGCAGGCGGTAGCGCTGGCAGCAGGTGCGGCGAACCAGAAGCCCATCACGGAGCACGACGGTACGGAATAACGGGTTGTCGCGGCCATCGGAAAGCTGTTTTGCAAAGAAACAGGACTGACGCAGGGCATCAACGTTCTCATCACCAAGCAGAGGCTTCATTTCCGTTAAATACCAGTGGATTAAATAGCCCGTATTGCTCCAGATAAGCTTCGCGTTAATCTCTCCCGTCGCTTCAAGCGCTTCCACCACCGGGATCAGGGCCTGAGTGATAAGCCGCTCCATACGTTCCTGAGCCGTCAGGCGTTCCGCGTTCTGGTCTTCGTGCAGATCAATCCAGAAACAGGCTGCGCGCCCGGTTTCGTGAAACTCGACGTGGAAATTATCCGGCGAGAGTTCCAGCATGCTCTTCTGGGTTAACAGCGCCAGCATGAGGGGAGGCACCATCAGCCCGATATACCATTGCGCCCAGAGAGAGAGCAGTGGTTTATTTTCCCGCGTAAGAGTGGGCTGATTGCGATAGATATGGTCGGAATAGGTGGCCAGCAGCGACTGCAGTTTTGTCGGTTGACGCCACTCTGAGAGCGTCATGGCGTGGTTCGGGTGCGCTTCATCAAGCCGGATAAAGTCCAGCAGGTGGGCGCGCGTTTCTGCAATCTTATCCCGTATGGCATCCGCAAGCGAAGCATTCCCGCTGGTGAAAGGCGCTCGCCAGAGGAGGGGTTCGACGATTTGTGCGGTATGCGTAGCCATATTATAGATAGAAATCTAAATGATAATGATTGCCAATCCTAACTATTGCTCATACCAATGGCAAGACTTTTGTCCGGGTGACACCGCCGTGATGTTTACGCCGTCTGCAGCTCTTCACTCAACAGAATGTTATTGCGCCCCATATGCTTTGCTTCGTAGAGGGCTTTGTCCGCTTTTTCCAGCGCGCCTTCCACGTCTTCATCCTCGAAAATGGCAATACCAATGCTGATGGTGACGTTTGTCGCGACACTCTCGTTAAATAGATGCGGGATTTTCAAATCGTAGACTTTCTGACGGATCCGCTCGGCCGTCTGGCGGGCATGTTCGAGAGAAATATTGGTCAGCAGCACCATAAACTCTTCTCCGCCAAAACGCGCCACAATATCGCGAGAACGCACGGCGTCGCGGATTGCCGCAGAGACGCGCTTAAGCGCCTGGTCGCCCATCATATGGCCATAATGATCGTTATAGGCTTTAAAGTGGTCGATATCCATCAGCAGAACAAAGTGCTCGCCATTTTCTACCGTCGGCAGGTTCTCCAGACGGCTTTGCAGACCGCGACGATTATAGAGGCCGGTAAGCGGGTCCATCATGCTGAGATCGGTAAGGGTTTCTCGCTCTTCCAACAGGCGTGAGAGCAATTCCTGAGCAAAACGATCGTTACGCGTTTGCAAAATGTTATGAATAGCAATTGCCACCACAGGAAGTGCGAAAGAATAGGTCATTCTCAGCCATATATCGTGATCGCTTAACCACAGGCAGGCAATAAAGGTGGGCAATGAGTGCAGCGTAAATGCTTTGATATTACTGGCGAATGCCAGCGTTCCGATAAAAAGTACCGTTAATAGGGCGATTAACAAATATGTCGCGTGGTCGTGGGTAATTAAGGCGAATTTAGACACAATTTGCCAGGCCCACAAAATACCGAAGATCCCTGAAACAACGGGAATATTTATCTTCCGCGCGCGCTTTCTCCAGTGCCAGACGAACAGGCCGGTGCTGATGGAGAAAATAGCAATAAGTGGGGCAGATAACAGGCGTACAGAATTGAGCGGATTTGTTACCGAGAACACTGCCGAGGTTGCGTTCAGAAATAAAAATAAACGTAACGACAATTGATATTTTCTGTGAACCAAAGACCGCCAGGATTGTGATGTCATAGTCGTGCGTTTTTATTAAAATTTAATTAAAACAAATAAGTAGGTGCCGTTTCGCAATAAAACATGCAAAAAACTCAAAGAGTAATTATCAGAAAATCTTTAGATGTTGTTAACAGGTGTGCAATTTATCACCTTAGGCAATTCCTGTCATTACGGGAAAGGTAAAGGTCGATGGATTTTGATTCATTCAGCTGACAAATGATAATGCGTGTCATATGATATTGGTTATCATTATCGTTATGAGAGGGCAGATCATGTTGAACAGGGCGCTTGGCAGTGGTTGGGGGGTATTGCTACCGGGAGCCATTCTCGGCGGGTTGATGTTTGCCGATCTCTCCCTTGATACCTGGAAAGCGATCATTGTGTCAGGACTGTTAGTCACGTCAGGCATGATCTGGCATAAGCAGCTGCGCCACTTTGTTTTACTGCCATCATGCGTAGCACTGGTCAGTGGAATTCTGGTGATACTGATGAGTTTGAAATAACAGGGAAAACAAGAGGAACTTCAGAAGGGATGTAAGATAATTGGTGCGAGGGGGGGGACTCGAACCCCCACATCCTAAGGACACTAACACCTGAAGCTAGCGCGTCTACCAATTCCGCCACCTTC
>NZ_JUMS01000160.1:0-305 GCF_001059415.1 Enterobacter sp. 940_PEND | reverse complement strand
TCCACCGATTTTGAGAACGACAGTGACTTCCTGCCCAGCCTTGCCAGATGTTGCCTCAGATTCAGGTTATGCCGCTCAATGCGCTGCGTATATCGCTTGCTGATAACGTGCAGTTCTCCCTTCAGGCGTGATTCATAAAGCGGCCAGCCATCCGTCATCCATACCACGACCTCAAAGGCCGACAGCAGGCCCAGAAGACGCTCCAGCGTGGACAACGTGCGTTCACCGAATACGTGCGCCACAACCGTCCTCCGTATCCTGTCATACGCGTAAAACAACCAGCGCTGGCGTGATTTAGCGCCGAC
>NZ_JUMS01000159.1:3193-5165 GCF_001059415.1 Enterobacter sp. 940_PEND | reverse complement strand
ACTGCTCTTTAACAATTTATCAGACAATCTGTGTGGGCACTCAAAGTGACATGGATTCTTAACGTCGCAAGACGAAAAATGAATACCAAGTCTCTGAGTGAACATACGTAATTCATTACGAAGTTTAATTCACGAGCATCAAACTTAAATTGAAGAGTTTGATCATGGCTCAGATTGAACGCTGGCGGCAGGCCTAACACATGCAAGTCGAGCGGCAGCGGAAAGTAGCTTGCTACTTTGCCGGCGAGCGGCGGACGGGTGAGTAATGTCTGGGAAACTGCCTGATGGAGGGGGATAACTACTGGAAACGGTAGCTAATACCGCATAACGTCGCAAGACCAAAGAGGGGGACCTTCGGGCCTCTTGCCATCAGATGTGCCCAGATGGGATTAGCTAGTAGGTGGGGTAACGGCTCACCTAGGCGACGATCCCTAGCTGGTCTGAGAGGATGACCAGCCACACTGGAACTGAGACACGGTCCAGACTCCTACGGGAGGCAGCAGTGGGGAATATTGCACAATGGGCGCAAGCCTGATGCAGCCATGCCGCGTGTATGAAGAAGGCCTTCGGGTTGTAAAGTACTTTCAGCGGGGAGGAAGGCGTTGAGGTTAATAACCTCAGCGATTGACGTTACCCGCAGAAGAAGCACCGGCTAACTCCGTGCCAGCAGCCGCGGTAATACGGAGGGTGCAAGCGTTAATCGGAATTACTGGGCGTAAAGCGCACGCAGGCGGTCTGTCAAGTCGGATGTGAAATCCCCGGGCTCAACCTGGGAACTGCATTCGAAACTGGCAGGCTAGAGTCTTGTAGAGGGGGGTAGAATTCCAGGTGTAGCGGTGAAATGCGTAGAGATCTGGAGGAATACCGGTGGCGAAGGCGGCCCCCTGGACAAAGACTGACGCTCAGGTGCGAAAGCGTGGGGAGCAAACAGGATTAGATACCCTGGTAGTCCACGCCGTAAACGATGTCGACTTGGAGGTTGTGCCCTTGAGGCGTGGCTTCCGGAGCTAACGCGTTAAGTCGACCGCCTGGGGAGTACGGCCGCAAGGTTAAAACTCAAATGAATTGACGGGGGCCCGCACAAGCGGTGGAGCATGTGGTTTAATTCGATGCAACGCGAAGAACCTTACCTACTCTTGACATCCAGAGAACTTAGCAGAGATGCTTTGGTGCCTTCGGGAACTCTGAGACAGGTGCTGCATGGCTGTCGTCAGCTCGTGTTGTGAAATGTTGGGTTAAGTCCCGCAACGAGCGCAACCCTTATCCTTTGTTGCCAGCGGTTAGGCCGGGAACTCAAAGGAGACTGCCAGTGATAAACTGGAGGAAGGTGGGGATGACGTCAAGTCATCATGGCCCTTACGAGTAGGGCTACACACGTGCTACAATGGCGCATACAAAGAGAAGCGACCTCGCGAGAGCAAGCGGACCTCATAAAGTGCGTCGTAGTCCGGATTGGAGTCTGCAACTCGACTCCATGAAGTCGGAATCGCTAGTAATCGTAGATCAGAATGCTACGGTGAATACGTTCCCGGGCCTTGTACACACCGCCCGTCACACCATGGGAGTGGGTTGCAAAAGAAGTAGGTAGCTTAACCTTCGGGAGGGCGCTTACCACTTTGTGATTCATGACTGGGGTGAAGTCGTAACAAGGTAACCGTAGGGGAACCTGCGGTTGGATCACCTCCTTACCTTAAAGAACCTGCCTTTGYAGTGCTCACACAGATTGTCTGATGAAAAGTAAATAGCAAGGCGTCTTGCGATTGAGACTTTACGTCCCCTTCGTCTAGAGGCCCAGGACACCGCCCTTTCACGGCGGTAACAGGGGTTCGAATCCCCTAGGGGACGCCACTTGCTGGTTCGTGAGTGAAAGTCACCGGCCGTCATATCTCAAAACTCATCTTCGGGTGACGTTTGAGATATTTGCTCTTTAAAAATCTGGATCAAGCTGAAAATTGAAACGACACATCTTAAT
>NZ_JUMS01000159.1:0-3093 GCF_001059415.1 Enterobacter sp. 940_PEND | reverse complement strand
GAAACATCTTCGGGTTGTGAGGTTAAGCGACTAAGCGTACACGGTGGATGCCCTGGCAGTCAGAGGCGATGAAGGACGTGCTAATCTGCGAAAAGCGCCGGCGAGGTGATATGAACCTTTGACCCGGCGATGTCCGAATGGGGAAACCCAGTGCAATTCGTTGCACTATCGTTAACTGAATACATAGGTTAACGAGGCGAACCGGGGGAACTGAAACATCTAAGTACCCCGAGGAAAAGAAATCAACCGAGATTCCCCCAGTAGCGGCGAGCGAACGGGGAGCAGCCCAGAGTCTGAATCAGCTTGTGTGTTAGTGGAAGCGTCTGGAAAGTCGCACGGTACAGGGTGACAGTCCCGTACACGAAAGCACACAGGCTGTGAACTCGAAGAGTAGGGCGGGACACGTGGTATCCTGTCTGAATATGGGGGGACCATCCTCCAAGGCTAAATACTCCTGACTGACCGATAGTGAACCAGTACCGTGAGGGAAAGGCGAAAAGAACCCCGGCGAGGGGAGTGAAAAAGAACCTGAAACCGTGTACGTACAAGCAGTGGGAGCACCTTCGTGGTGTGACTGCGTACCTTTTGTATAATGGGTCAGCGACTTATATTCTGTAGCAAGGTTAACCGTATAGGGGAGCCGAAGGGAAACCGAGTCTTAACTGGGCGTTAAGTTGCAGGGTATAGACCCGAAACCCGGTGATCTAGCCATGGGCAGGTTGAAGGTTGGGTAACACTAACTGGAGGACCGAACCGACTAATGTTGAAAAATTAGCGGATGACTTGTGGCTGGGGGTGAAAGGCCAATCAAACCGGGAGATAGCTGGTTCTCCCCGAAAGCTATTTAGGTAGCGCCTCGTGAACTCATCTTCGGGGGTAGAGCACTGTTTCGGCTAGGGGGCCATCCCGGCTTACCAACCCGATGCAAACTACGAATACCGAAGAATGTTATCACGGGAGACACACGGCGGGTGCTAACGTCCGTCGTGAAGAGGGAAACAACCCAGACCGCCAGCTAAGGTCCCAAAGTCATGGTTAAGTGGGAAACGATGTGGGAAGGCACAGACAGCCAGGATGTTGGCTTAGAAGCAGCCATCATTTAAAGAAAGCGTAATAGCTCACTGGTCGAGTCGGCCTGCGCGGAAGATGTAACGGGGCTAAACCATGCACCGAAGCTGCGGCAGCGACGCGTATGCGTTGTTGGGTAGGGGAGCGTTCTGTAAGCCGTTGAAGGTGTGCTGTGAGGCATGCTGGAGGTATCAGAAGTGCGAATGCTGACATAAGTAACGATAAAGCGGGTGAAAAGCCCGCTCGCCGGAAGACCAAGGGTTCCTGTCCAACGTTAATCGGGGCAGGGTGAGTCGACCCCTAAGGCGAGGCCGAAAGGCGTAGTCGATGGGAAACAGGTTAATATTCCTGTACTTGGTGTTACTGCGAAGGGGGGACGGAGAAGGCTATGTTAGCCGGGCGACGGTTGTCCCGGTTTAAGCATGTAGGCGGAGGTTCCAGGTAAATCCGGTACCTTTTAACGCTGAGGTGTGATGACGAGGCACTACGGTGCTGAAGTAACAAATGCCCTGCTTCCAGGAAAAGCCTCTAAGCATCAGGTAACATCAAATCGTACCCCAAACCGACACAGGTGGTCAGGTAGAGAATACCAAGGCGCTTGAGAGAACTCGGGTGAAGGAACTAGGCAAAATGGTGCCGTAACTTCGGGAGAAGGCACGCTGATATGTAGGTGAAGCCCCTGCGGGTGGAGCTGAAATCAGTCGAAGATACCAGCTGGCTGCAACTGTTTATTAAAAACACAGCACTGTGCAAACACGAAAGTGGACGTATACGGTGTGACGCCTGCCCGGTGCCGGAAGGTTAATTGATGGGGTTAGCGGCAACGCGAAGCTCTTGATCGAAGCCCCGGTAAACGGCGGCCGTAACTATAACGGTCCTAAGGTAGCGAAATTCCTTGTCGGGTAAGTTCCGACCTGCACGAATGGCGTAATGATGGCCAGGCTGTCTCCACCCGAGACTCAGTGAAATTGAACTCGCTGTGAAGATGCAGTGTACCCGCGGCAAGACGGAAAGACCCCGTGAACCTTTACTATAGCTTGACACTGAACACTGGTCCTTGATGTGTAGGATAGGTGGGAGGCTTTGAAGCGTGGACGCCAGTCTGCGTGGAGCCGTCCTTGAAATACCACCCTTTAATGGCTGGTGTTCTAACGTAGACCCGTGATCCGGGTTGCGGACAGTGTCTGGTGGGTAGTTTGACTGGGGCGGTCTCCTCCCAAAGAGTAACGGAGGAGCACGAAGGTTAGCTAATCCTGGTCGGACATCAGGAGGTTAGTGCAATGGCATAAGCTAGCTTGACTGCGAGAGTGACGGCTCGAGCAGGTGCGAAAGCAGGTCATAGTGATCCGGTGGTTCTGAATGGAAGGGCCATCGCTCAACGGATAAAAGGTACTCCGGGGATAACAGGCTGATACCGCCCAAGAGTTCATATCGACGGCGGTGTTTGGCACCTCGATGTCGGCTCATCACATCCTGGGGCTGAAGTAGGTCCCAAGGGTATGGCTGTTCGCCATTTAAAGTGGTACGCGAGCTGGGTTTAGAACGTCGTGAGACAGTTCGGTCCCTATCTGCCGTGGGCGCTGGAGAATTGAGGGGGGCTGCTCCTAGTACGAGAGGACCGGAGTGGACGCATCACTGGTGTTCGGGTTGTCATGCCAATGGCACTGCCCGGTAGCTAAATGCGGAAAAGATAAGTGCTGAAAGCATCTAAGCACGAAACTTGCCCCGAGATGAGTTCTCCCTGACCCTTTAAGGGTCCTGAAGGAACGTTGAAGACGACGACGTTGATAGGTCGGGTGTGTAAGCGCAGCGATGCGTTGAGCTAACCGATACTAATGAACCGTGAGGCTTAACCTTACAACGCCGAAGCTGTTTCGGCGGACGAGACGACACAATCAATTTTCAGCTCTGATACAGATTAACAGAATTTGCCTGGCGGCTTTAGCGCGGTGGTCCCACCTGACCCCATGCCGAACTCAGAAGTGAAACGCCGTAGCGCCGATGGTAGTGTGGGGTCTCCCCATG
>NZ_JUMS01000158.1:0-728 GCF_001059415.1 Enterobacter sp. 940_PEND | reverse complement strand
TTTATTGATTCCATTTTTTCTCTGATGAACGTTCCGCTACGCTGCCCGGATTACAGCTGTGTCAGCAGGCGGGCAAAGTCGGTTAATGTCAGTTTCAAAACGCCCACCCGGGGTGAAATCGCACACCTGGTAATTGATTCCACCGGGCTGAAGGTCTTCGGTGAAGGCGAGTGGAAAGTCAAAAAGCATGGCCAGGAACGCCGCCGTATCTGGCGTAAGCTGCATCTCGCCGTTGACAGTAAAACACATGAAATCATCTGCGCWGACCTGTCGCTGAACAATGTGACGGACTCAGAAGCCTTCCCGGGTCTTATCCGGCAGACTCACAGAAAAATCAGGGCAGCATCGGCAGACGGCGCTTACGACACCCGGCTCTGTCACGATGAACTGCGGCGTAAGAAAATCAGCGCGCTTATCCCACCCCGAAAAGGTGCGGGTTACTGGCCCGGTGAATATGCAGACCGTAACCGTGCAGTGGCTAATCAGCGAATGACCGGGAGTAATGCGCGGTGGAAATGGACAACAGATTACAACCGTCGCTCGATAGCGGAAACGGCGATGTACCGGGTAAAACAGCTGTTCGGGGGTTCACTGACGCTGCGTGACTACGATGGTCAGGTTGCGGAGGCTTTGGCCGTGGTGCGAGCGCTGAACAAAATGACGAAAGCAGGTATGCCTGAAAGCGTGCGTATTGCCTGAAAACACAACCCGCTACGGGGGAGACTTAC
>NZ_JUMS01000157.1:0-3310 GCF_001059415.1 Enterobacter sp. 940_PEND | reverse complement strand
GCCTGAATATCAACCTTCCCTGCCCCAGCATACATCTTCATTCCTGCAGCCTGTGCAAACAAACTTACAGCCTCGCTTGCCGCTACAGTGAACGATTGCCCGGTGCTGATATCCGTGTTTTTACCTGACATGAGGCCAATACTTGCGCCACCTGAAGCAAGCCGGACAGCTTCTGGACTGAGGATGCCTATACCAGCAGGTGCACTGGCCAGCATTCCTGGCATTTTCAGATATTTCAGTGAACTGTTAAGCGTCTTTTGGCTGTCGATATCTGATACCGTTGCCTTCGCTCCTTTCGCAGCTGCCTGGAGGCTTCTTGCCAGCGTGAGTGCCTGCTCCAGTTGTTCTACAGCCCTGTCCATTTCCAGCATTTTACTGCCGACGTCAGGCTGAGCATCTGCAGTAAGCATTACTCCCTTACCACCACGAACGCTGACCCAGTCGCTAGTCCGCAGTTCTGTGCCTTCACCACGAAGCCCCCCTCTCGCTTTAACGTTATGCCCAAATTTGGTTAGCTGATTATTCCCCCCTCGTCCCGTCGACTTTGCTAAAATCAGGTGTTGTGTTTTTTGATGAAATGACGTTCCCATCTGGATAGACAAAAGAATACATAGCATCTTTCCCCTTCTTATTAGGGAATATCATCAATACTTTTTTATTTTCGTCTATAGAGGGATTGTAATTTATTAAAACATTTTCGTTAGGTTTATAGTCCAACTTCACTTTCCAAAACGCATCTTCCTTACCGAAAAGATATAATTTATCCCGCATAGTAGACTGTGGGTTATTATTCCATTTTTTTATAAAAGGATAGTATTTTGGAGTGTAATTAAAATCATTCCCCACCACAGTGTCAAATTGTCCATTCCGCGCAGCATCAGCATCAAAAGCAATAGTTACACCAACCGCAGTTCCAGGTACTAAATCATTCCCAAGATGTGTAGCATCTATATATTCAATACCCACATTGATTGCGCTTAAGCTCCATACGCACTCCCCCCCGCCAGTAATAGCGACTGTACCTTTCCATTTATCACCATTCTGCTGTTGTAAAGGTACTTTAATAACGTTATAGCTTAATTCCGCATCCACAGAACCATCAAATCCGTTGACTCTTTTTTTCTGGCATTCACGTGAAATATATCTAACTTCAAGAGGAAATGGTCTTGTGTATTTTGAAGGATTACTAACCTCAATAGTCACCCATTTGGTATCCGCTGGAGGGGAAATTGCATTGCTTGTGGCATGACTACAACCTCCGACTATAAAAAAGACAAGCGATAAAAAAATAAATTTGTTTTTATTAAGCATTTTCAACCACCTCATCACCATAAATGGCAAATCGAACTAGCGCATCATTCCCATAAGATTCAGACAGAGTAGGAGATAGTGATGCCTTCAATAACCCTTCTATGTCAAGGAATATCTCATTTCTTTCATATTCCTTTTCAGGAATTTCATCTTTATGTTCCGACATTTGCTCTTTAAAACGATCTACATTATATAGATGCTCAGTAAAATTCCGGTTCTCAATCAATCCTTCGTTATCTATTAGTTCCAATAATTTATTATTCATGTAAGGCATATACGACGTCATGAAGTGATCGCCAAATGTTAAATCTGCTCCACGGTCGGGGTTTTGTCCCTCAGGAAAAATCTCTTCCAGCTTGCTAGCCGTTAGTGACGTTCTGAACTCCTTTTGTTTACGGCCTGCAATTTGCATCTCTTGGTCCGCCAAAGAAGGAACAAGATATAATTTAACTTTTATCGGAAGAAGCCTTTTTAAATTTATGCAACCAGCAGGTACGGGCAAACTTGTTTTACACTCTTGCCACTCACGACTTTGTGTCGCAGTTAGAAATACAACTGGATTACCATGGTGCCAAAAGCAATCCCCCCAAGATATAGCTTGGTAAGCCAGAAGTTCTCCAACAGACCACAGCATTCCTAAAGTTTGCCCAAGTGGTCCCCAGAGGTTATATAACGCATTATCTAGACTCGCTTCGGGTGGAACTGCTGGAACGGGATCATTATCATTTACATGACGGAAATGGGTGATTTCGGATAACTGCTGAACTGCCTCCTTGGTAAAGGTACGGGGCATACCATATGTGTAGAGCAAAGGTTTTTCAGACTTTAGTGCAGCAGAGTAAATTAATGCAAGCGCTCCCCCCAAACTATGGCCGCAAACAAATAAATTTCGTGCTCTAATTAAAGTTAAGAGCTCATCAAACTCAGAAGAAAAAAGCCGTTCAGATCTACTATATCCACTTAGGAATCCATCGTGCACTTTTCCAGCAGGACTCAAGTTTGTGCACATAGTTTTATTTACATCACATACCTCAGTGCTAACAGGACTAAATGCCAGATCCGTTCCGACATCATACAACCCTGCAGTCCCTCTCCATGCGACAATGACTTTGTCTGTATTGTAAACATAATACAGTTGAGTATCGCCTTCTGGTTTTGCTGAGTTCCCCCCTCCAGAGGTACTGCCACTTTTATTATCAGTCTTCGAGGTGTCTCTAGAGGTATCCATGAAAACAGGAGGATTATATCGCTCGCTAAATGGTACATCCTGCACTAGTGTATTGTAACTAAAACCGCCTTTATGGAGCTGAGGTAAACGCGATAAATCTTGGCACTGGTTTATATAAAATCGTGTTATTGATTCCGGCCGGAGTGCTTTATCATCGGCATAAGCTAGAGAGGCACTTGCTCCGAGGTTGATGGCATTTGCCATTGAATATTCATCCTGGTGATGTAATACCAACTCCCATGCTCTGAAAGGGCAAATTTCAATAATATGCCGCTTTTCAAGTTCATTTGTCCGGACGGTAAGCCCTTTGAAAGACTTGTTAGGTGGAAAATGGAAGGATGGTAAGGTTTCGCCTTTATGTAATTCGATATTAGGATAACCTGAACTAAGTTCACCGACTACGGCGTAATGCCAGATATAACCGGCATCTACTGCAGGCTGTCTAACTAAAGAATCGGTTTCTGCATCTCTACCTGGGCGAAGTGCTCTCTTCTCCATTTCATTTACTAAAGCAGTCGATTCTAATTTCAGAGCCAATTCAAGTCCATGCGGCATATCAATGCGAATAAGTCCATTTGCATCGCTTTGACCGGAATGCGTAAAGTTATCGACTGGCCCTGAAACAGGATGAGAACTTTCGGCTATCCATGGCATATTCGCCACGGGATCGCCCTGCTCATCAACCAACTGAAATTCTACCCAGTAGGGCATCTGCTCTTCGCATGGAGCATGGGGATTTTTACGGCAGAGTGAGGATACAGCGGTAGTCAT
>NZ_JUMS01000156.1:448-604 GCF_001059415.1 Enterobacter sp. 940_PEND | reverse complement strand
ACTGCCGGACATCAGCGCTATCTCTGCTCTCACTGCCGTAAAACATGGCAACTGCAGTTCACTTACACCGCTTCTCAACCCGGTACGCACCAGAAAATCATTGATATGGCCATGAATGGCGTTGGATGCCGGGCAACCGCCCGCATTATGGGCGTT
>NZ_JUMS01000156.1:0-430 GCF_001059415.1 Enterobacter sp. 940_PEND | reverse complement strand
CGCCATTTAAAAAACTCAGGCCGCAGTCGGTAACCTCGCGCATACAGCCGGGCAGTGACGTCATCGTCTGCGCGGAAATGGACGAACAGTGGGGATACGTCGGGGCTAAATCGCGCCAGCGCTGGCTGTTTTACGCGTATGACAGGCTCCGGAAGACGGTTGTTGCGCACGTATTCGGTGAACGCACGATGGCGACGCTGGGGCGTCTTATGAGCCTGCTGTCACCCTTTGACGTGGTGATATGGATGACGGATGGCTGGCCGCTGTATGAATCCCGCCTGAAGGGAAARCTGCACGTAATCAGCAAGCGATATACGCAGCGMATTGAGCGGCATAACCTGAATCTGAGGCAGCACCTGGCACGGCTGGGACGGAAGTCGCTGTCGTTCTCAAAATCGGTGGAGCTGCATGACAAAGTCATCGGGCATTA
>NZ_JUMS01000155.1:0-57328 GCF_001059415.1 Enterobacter sp. 940_PEND | reverse complement strand
TGTCGTTAAAGAGTAGCAAGGAACATAAAGTGAACGGAATGACCACCAGACCCGTATGTTCCCCTCACCCCAGCCCTCTCCCACAAGGGAGAGGGAGTCGTCCGTGCAGGCATTATTTTGTGGGGAACCCTCAACCGTTAGCGTGCAGTACCCGGACGTGAAAATTGTTTGCGATACTGAGCCGGGGAAAGCGCGAACTGCTGGCGAAAATGATGACGCAGTGTCGACGCCTGCCCAAACCCGGTCTGTTCAGCGATGCTGTCGATGCTTAACCGGCTGCTTTCCAGATAATCTTTTGCTCTCAGCAGGCGCTCATTGATTAACCAGCGTGCGGGCGTCGTCCCCGTTGCCGCCTCGAAGCGACGAAGGAAGGTGCGCTGGCTCATTCCGACCCGACGCGCGAGGGAGTCGACGCTGTGCGCCTCGATAAGATGCGTGTGCAGAAAATCAAACAGCTGGCCGAGACGCTGGCTTTCCCGCAGCTGGGCTACCGGACGGCTCAGCTGCTGTGGCTGTGAACCATCCCGGTGAGGGGGAATGACCAGCCGACGCGCCACGCTGTTTGCTGTTTCCATGCCATAATCCCGCCGCACAACGTGCAGACAGAGATCGATTCCCGCCGCGCTGCCAGCGGACGTCAGAATATCGCCTTCATCCTGGTAGAGTACATCCTCAACCACGTCGATGTCAGGGTAGCGGACTTTCAGCGCGTCAATGTAGCGCCAGTGCGTCGTGGCTTTGCGGCCGTTCAATAGCCCCGTTGCGGCCAGCACAAACACTCCCGAGCAGATGGAGAGCAGCTGGCATCCTCGCGCGCTGGCCTGGCGTAGTGCCTCGCAGAGCGCGTCCGGAACCGGTGAATCTATCCCCCGCCAGCCGGGAACCACAATCAGGTCCGCAGACGCAAGCAGGCTTAAATCACCATCGGTAACGATGCGGATCCCGCCTGTTGCCCGAAGTTCACCGTAGTCCACGCTCGCCACCGCAAAACGATACCACTCGTCGCCCAGCTCGGGACGCGGCAGGCCGAAGATCTCCACCGCCACGCCAAACTCAAAGGTACACAGACCGTCATATGCCAGCACCACCACCTGCGGGCGGGCAATTTGTCTTAAGTTTGTCATCTTTTTGCTGTTTTCTGGCATAAGCGAACGCATTCACGGGCTGAATTTGTGGATAGAGTAGTGTTAACACAAACGCCAAAGATGAGGAAGGATCATGAGCTATGTTACTGAATTTCCGGCCGCCGAGCCGCAGGAAGCCGTTACCCATTTTCTGCGCCGCCTGAGCGTTGAAACCGACTGCGCGGATGTGCACCATGCCATCGCCAATAATGAGCAGGACTTCGTGCTGCTGCACGTAGTGGGGAGCCCGGAGCAGTTTGCCCGCCGTCACGTACCTGGCGCATTGCACCTGCCGCGGAGCCAGATTACCGCCGAGCGCATGGCCGAATGGCCTGAAGGCACGCTGTTCGTCGTTTACTGCGCAGGGCCGCACTGTAACGGCGCGGACAGAGCCGCGCTCAAGCTTGCGCGCCTCGGGCTGCCGGTCAAAATCATGCTCGGGGGGATCACCGGATGGGAGGATGAACGGTACGCGTTTGCCAGCGAGGCGTCCGCCGCCGCGCTGTGAAGATGAATTTTTTTCAACACCCGTGAAATTTTCTCGTTTGCCGGCGCCAGTGAGGTATGACATTGTTTTTGGACATTTAGACATCCAGAAGTCTAAAGCTTAAAATGATGAATTATCACTGCTGGCAATTATCGCCGGCAGACTGAGGAGATTTTCATGCAACGACACCATGCCCCGTACCGCGCCGATGTAGTCGGCAGTTTCTTACGCCCGGATGCCATCAAACAGGCTCGCCTGAAGTTCGCCAGCGGCGAAATTGACGCCGGACAGCTTCGCGCGGTAGAGGATGATGCCATCCGCCACGTTGTTGAGCAGCAGTGTGCGTGCGGCCTGCATGTGGTCACCGACGGTGAATTTCGTCGTGCCTGGTGGCACTTCGACTTCTTCGACGGTTTGCAGGGTGTTGAGCGTTACGATTCGCAGCAGGGCATTCAGTTCAACGGGGTACAAACCAAAGCCCACGGCGTGCGCGTGACCGGCAAGCTGGGCTTTGGCGACCATCCGATGCTTGAAGATTTCCGCTACCTGAAAAGCATCAGCGGCAATGCTCAGCCGAAGATGACCATTCCCAGCCCAAGCGTGCTCCATTTCCGCGGCGGGCGCAAAGACATCGATGCGACGGTGTACCCGGATCTAAATGACTATTTCGACGATCTGGCGACCACCTGGCGCGACGCCATCCGCGCATTTTACGACGCGGGCTGCCGTTACCTGCAGCTGGACGACACCGTCTGGGCCTATCTGTGTTCGGACGACCAGCGCCGTCAGATCCGCGAGCGCGGCGATGATGCCAATGAGCTGGCACGCATCTATGCCCGCGTCCTGAACAAGGCGCTGGAAGGCAAGCCGGAAGATCTGACCATCGGCCTGCACGTATGCCGCGGTAACTTCCGTTCAACCTGGATTTCCGAAGGCGGCTATGAGCCCGTGGCGGAAGTGCTGTTCGGGACGGTCAACGTTGACGCGTTCTTCCTTGAATACGATAACGACCGCAGCGGGGATTTCGCGCCATTGCGCTTCATTCGCCCGGGCAAGCAGCAGGTGGTGCTCGGCCTTATCACCACGAAAAACGGTGAGCTGGAGAACCCGGAGGGGATTAAAGCCCGTCTGGAAGAGGCGGCGAAATACGTGGCAAAAGAGCAAATATGCCTCAGCCCGCAGTGCGGCTTTGCCTCTACCGAAGAGGGCAACAGCCTGAGTGAATCCCAGCAGTGGGACAAAGTCCGTCTGGTCACGCAGATCGCCAGCGAAGTCTGGTAAAGCCTCTTCCACAGCGCTGCATTATAAAAGTGCAGCGCTGTGCCATTCTGAGTCGTTCTCTTTACATCCTGCGTTCCCCCTCCTGAAATAGCGCTTCCTTCATTCTGGCATCCTTTTTGCTCCTGCTTCGCTGACACATTTTTTTCCGCGTCCACGCCGTAACGGACGTTTTCGCACAGCGTTCTTTTTCAGGAGTGAAAATATGCAGCGTCGTACCTTATTAAAAGCCTTTGCGTTATCCGCGTCCGTCGTGGCGATGGGAATGAGTTTTGGCGTGCAGGCGGCCGAGACCATCAAAGTGGGGATCATGCATTCTCTTTCCGGCACCATGGCCATCTCCGAAACGCCGCTGAAAGACGTCGCGCTGATGACCATCGACGAGATCAACGCGAAAGGCGGCGTGCTGGGTAAAAAACTGGAGCCTGTGGTGGTGGATCCCGCCTCAAACTGGCCGCTGTTTGCCGAGAAGGCGCGCCAGCTGTTAAGTCAGGATAAAGTGGCGGTGGTATTCGGCTGCTGGACGTCGGTATCGCGCAAATCCGTGCTGCCGGTCTTCGAGGAGCTGAACGGTCTGCTGTTCTATCCGGTGCAGTATGAAGGCGAAGAGATGTCGCCAAACGTCTTCTATACCGGCGCGGCGCCGAACCAGCAGGCCATCCCGGCGGTGGAATACCTGATGAGTGAAGACGGCGGCGCGGCGAAGCGCTTCTTCCTGCTGGGCACGGACTATGTTTACCCGCGCACCACCAACAAGATCCTGCGCGCGTTCCTGCATTCGAAAGGGGTGGAGGATAAGGACATCGAGGAGGTTTACACCCCATTTGGTCACAGCGACTACCAGACCATCGTCGCCAACATCAAGAAATTCTCTGCGGGGGGTAAAACCGCCGTGGTGTCGACCATCAACGGCGATTCCAACGTTCCGTTCTACAAAGAGCTGGCTAACCAGGGTCTGAAGGCGACCGACGTGCCGGTGGTGGCGTTCTCCGTGGGAGAAGAAGAGCTGCGCGGGATCGACACCAAACCGCTGGTTGGCAACCTCGCGGCGTGGAACTACTTTGAATCCGTGGATAACCCGACCAACCAGGCCTTCGTGGCGGATTACAAAGCCTATGCCAAAGCGCACAAGCTACCGAATGCCGATACCGTGGTGACCAACGACCCGATGGAAGCGACTTACGTGGGGATTCATATGTGGGCGCAGGCGGTGGAAAAAGCGGGTACTACCGACGTGGATAAAGTGCGTGCGGCGATGGCCGGCCAGTCCTTTAAGGCGCCGTCAGGCTTCACGCTCACCATGGATGCCACCAACCACCATCTGCATAAGCCGGTCATGATCGGCGAAATCGAAGGCAACGGTCAGTTCAACGTGGTGTGGCAGACGGAACAGCCGGTGCGCGCCCAGCCGTGGAGCCCGTTCATCGCCGGAAACGATAAAAAGCCCGACCAGCCGATGAAAACCGCCAGCAACTAAGCCATCACCAGGGAGAAACGTCATGAACGCCATGCGCATGTTCATCGCTCTTGTATGGCTTTCCGGACTGCTGCCAGGGATGGCGCAGGCATCGGATGCCGATCGTTTTGTTGCCGCCAGCCGCAGCCAGCAGGCGGAGTTGCTGACGCAGTGGGCCGAAGCACCGGACGCCGCGAGGCTGCCGCTGCTGCAGGCACTGCAAAAAGAAAATCTCTTTACCGACAGCCAAAAGCACGCCTTTGCGCAGCGCAGCGGTCAAATGGTGTCGCTCGGTGACGCTAAGTCGATCGAAGGGGCAGCCAAAGCCGTTCGTTTGACCAACCGGCTGCGCGTGCTGGCCGCCACGGCCATCGCTACGCATCAGCTTGTGAGTGACAGTGTCACCGAAAGGCGGGCGGCAGCTCGTCAGCTTCAGCGGGATGCCCAGCCCGGAATGCTCGCTTTTCTGGAAAAGCGGGTAAACGATGAAACGGACGCGGTGGCACGTCAGGCGCTATTACTGGCGGTGGCGAATCTCCAGCTCTCCAGCCCGCAGGCAGAGGTGCGCCGCAAGGCCGTCGAATTATTAGGGCAGTCCGACGATCCGGACGTTGAGTCCAGACTTACCCCGTTTACCCAGGCACAGACAGAGCCGGATGCCGGGGTGCGCGCCGCCGCACAGGAGAGTATTAGCCAGATCCAGCATCGACTGATGTGGGGCGAGCTGCTGGGCCAGGCGTTTATGGGGCTCTCCCTGGGGTCGGTGCTGCTGCTGGCGGCGCTGGGGCTTGCTATCACCTACGGCCTGCTGGGCGTCATCAATATGGCGCACGGCGAGATGCTGATGCTGGGGGCGTATGCCACCTGGATGGTGCAGCAGGCGATGGCCGGGCTTGCGCCGCAGTGGCTGGCGCTCTATCCCGTTATCGCGCTTCCGGTCGCGTTCTGCCTGACGGCGGGCATCGGAATGGTGCTGGAGCGCACCGTGATCCGCCATTTGTACGGTCGCCCGCTGGAAACGCTGCTGGCAACGTGGGGGATCAGCCTGATGCTCATCCAGCTGGTGCGCATGACGTTTGGCGCCCAGAACCTGGAGGTGGCCAACCCGGCATGGCTGTCCGGCGGGGTGCAGGTTTTTGCCAACCTGACGCTGCCGTGGAACCGCATCGTGGTGCTGGGCTTCGTGCTGCTGGTGCTGTTCTTTACCTGGCTCATTCTGAATAAAACCCGTCTGGGGCTGAACGTGCGCGCGGTGACGCAGAACCGCAGCATGGCCGCCTGCTGCGGGGTACCGACAGGTCGCGTCGATATGCTGGCGTTTGGGCTTGGATCAGGGATTGCCGGGTTAGGCGGCGTGGCGCTATCGCAGCTCGGTAACGTCGGGCCGGAGCTGGGCCAGGGCTACATTATTGATTCCTTCCTCGTGGTCGTTCTCGGTGGCGTAGGGCAGCTGGCAGGCAGCGTGGCCGCGGCGTTTGGTCTGGGTATTTTCAATAAAATTCTTGAACCGCAGATGGGGGCGGTCCTGGGCAAGATCGTGATTCTGGTGGCGATCGTGCTGTTTATTCAGAAACGCCCTCAGGGGCTGTTTGCGCTGAAAGGGAGGGTGATTGACTGATGAGCCAGCCGCTGACCTTAACGCTGGCGCGCAAAGCGCCGCGCACAACGCAACTTGCAGGCAGCCTGCTGGTGGTGTGTCTGATGATATTACCGTTTTTCGCCTTACTGCCTGCGACGCATCCGCTGGCGCTGTCGACCTGGATGCTGACGCTGATTGGCAAGATCCTCTGCTATGCCATCGTTGCGGTGGCGCTGGATCTGGTGTGGGGCTACGCCGGGATGCTCTCTCTTGGGCACGGTATCTTCTTCGCCCTGGGCGGCTACGCGATGGGCATGTACCTGATGCGCCAGGCCGCGGGTGAAGGTCTTCCCGCGTTTATGTCGTTTCTCTCCTGGAGCGAACTGCCGTGGTTCTGGTGGGGAACCCAGCATTTTGCCTGGGCGCTGGTGCTGATTGTGATGGTACCGGGCCTGCTGGCGCTGGTGTTCGGCTGGTTCGCCTTCCGCTCAAAGATCAAAGGGGTCTATTTCTCGATTATGACCCAGGCGCTGACCTATGCCGGCATGCTGCTGTTCTTTCGCAACGAAACCGGTTTTGGCGGCAATAACGGCTTTACCGGCTTCACCACGCTGCTCGGGTTTTCGGTGACGGAAACGACCACCCGTATCGCGCTGTTTCTGGCGACCGTGCTGTTGCTGATTCTGGCGTTGGGCACCGGATTTGCCCTGGCGAAGAGCAAGTTTGGGCGCATCCTGACCGCCGTTCGCGACGCCGAAAACCGCCTGACGTTTTGCGGCTACGATCCGCGCGGGTTCAAGCTGCTGGTATGGACGCTTTCTGCCGTGCTGTGCGGCCTGGCGGGGGCGCTGTACGTCCCGCAGGTGGGCATTATCAACCCTGGCGAAATGTCGCCGACCAACTCGATTGAAGCCGCGATCTGGGTGGCGCTGGGCGGGCGCGGCACGCTGGTCGGGCCGGTGATTGGCGCGGCGCTGGTAAACGGCGCCAAGAGCTTCTTCACCGTCGCGATGCCGGAATACTGGCAGCTGTTCCTGGGGCTGATTTTCATCGCCGTCACGCTGTTTTTACCGCGCGGCGTCTACGGTCTGTTTCGAAAGGGAGAGAAATAATGCAGCCAGCCGAAGGGTTATTTACCCGCCAGTTGCCGGGCGATCGTTACCGTGAACAGACCGACCCGGTGCTGCAGCTTGAGGCCATTAACGTCAATTTTGACGGGTTTCAGGCCCTGACCGATCTCTCGCTGAATATCGGCGTGGGCGAGCTGCGCTGCGTGATTGGCCCTAACGGCGCCGGTAAAACCACGCTGATGGACGTCATCACCGGCAAAACGCGGCCAAAGAGCGGCAGGGCGATTTACGATCAGTCGATCGACCTGACCGCGCTGGAGCCTGCGGCCATTGCCCGCCAGGGGATCGGGCGTAAATTCCAGAAGCCCACCGTTTTTGAAGCGCTGACGGTGTGGGAAAACCTGGAGATCGCCATGAAAACCGATAAATCCGTCTGGGCGAGCCTGCGGGCAAAACTCAACGGTGAACAGCGCGACCGAATCGATGAGATGCTGGTTTTGCTGCGCCTTAGCAGCGAGCGCGACCGCCGCGCCGGGCTACTTTCGCACGGACAAAAACAGTTTCTGGAGATCGGTATGCTGCTGGTTCAGGACCCGCACCTGCTGCTGCTGGATGAACCGGCCGCCGGGATGACCGACGCGGAAACCGAATACACCGCCGAGCTGTTCAAAACGCTGGCGGGTAAACATTCCCTGATGGTGGTGGAGCACGATATGGGCTTTGTTGAGACCATCGCCGACCACGTCACGGTGCTGCATCAGGGACGCGTGCTGGCGGAAGGTTCGCTTCGTGAGGTGCAGGCCAACGAGCAGGTGATTGAGGTCTATCTGGGGCGCTAAGGAGCGATGATGTTACAGGTTAACGAACTGAATCAGTACTACGGCGGCAGCCATATCCTGCGCGGCGTGAGTTTTGAGGCCGTCACCGGAGAAGTCACCTGCCTGCTGGGGCGCAACGGCGTCGGGAAAACCACGCTGCTGAAGTGTCTGATGGGGCTGATCCCGGCGAAAACCGGGGAGGTCATCTGGCAGGGTAAAAAGATCACCCACAGCAGGCCGCACCAGCGGGTGCAGTCTGGCGTGGCTTACGTCCCGCAGGGCCGCGAGATTTTCCCGCGCCTGACCGTGGAGGAGAACCTTCTGCTGGGGATGTCGCGATTTTCCGCCCGCGAGGCGAAGCAGGTCCCGGATGAGATCTGGCAGCTGTTCCCGGTGCTTAAAGAGATGAAGCATCGCCGCGGGGGCGATCTCTCCGGTGGACAGCAGCAGCAGCTGGCGATTGGCCGCGCCCTGGCGAGCCGTCCGCAGCTGCTGATTCTGGACGAACCGACCGAAGGCATACAGCCGTCGGTGATTAAAGAGATTGGACAGGTGATCCGCACCCTTGCAAGCCGAGGCGACATGGCGATCCTGCTTGTCGAACAGTTTTACGACTTTGCCGCCGAGCTGGCCGACAGCTACCTGCTGATGTCCCGCGGCACCATTATCCAGCGCGGGCGAGGCGAAAACATGGAGCAGGAGGGCGTGCGCGGCCTGGTTGCGATTTGAAATGTTATATTATAGCATTCTCATTCTTATAAAACGGAATGAGGGCGTTACTTTGGCTGCACATATTGGAAAATTTGCCATGACTCTGGGGGCGCTGCTGGTCAGCGGCCAGCTGTTTGCTCACTCGCACGGCCATCAGATGACCGAAGCGGAACAGCGGGCGGCAAACGGCGTGTTTGAGGATAAGGACGTCAAGGACAGAGCGCTGTCAGACTGGGACGGGACCTGGCAGTCGGTCTATCCATTCCTGCTGGACGGTTCGCTGGATCCGGTGTTTAAACAGAAAGCGCAGAAAGACAAAAGCAAAACCTTTGACGACGTAAAAGCGTACTACCGCACGGGCTATGCGACGGACGTGGATGCTATCGGCATCGAAAACAACGTGATGGAATTTCATAAGGGCAAAGCGGTCAGCCGCTGTCAGTATGATTACAGCGGCTACAAAATACTGACCTACGCATCGGGAAAAAAAGGCGTTCGCTATCTGTTTGAGTGTAAGGACGCCGGCAGCAAGGCACCGAAGTTTGTTCAGTTCAGCGACCACACCATCGCCCCGAAGTCCTCTTCGCATTTCCACATTTTCATGGGCAACACCTCCCACGAGGCGCTGCTGAAAGAGATGGATAACTGGCCGACCTATTATCCGAATGAGATGTACAAAGAGCAGGTGGTAGAAGAAATGCTGCACCACTGATGCGTTATTGCCGGGTGGCGGCTACGCCTCACCCGGCCTGGAAGCGCTACGCCACGTTGGGCGTTTCACACCACGCCTTCACGCTCATCCCACGCAAAATCATCAGCCACGCAATGACGATGGCTACCATCATGATGACAAATAACGACCAGTGCGGCAGGTTGGTCAGAATAATACCGGTGATCATCGGGTTTGCCGCCGCGCCGAGCCAGCCCAGCGCCTGAGCGGAGAAATAGCTCGCCTTCATCCCCGGCGGGGCAATGTTGTCGATCAGCATATATTCGCCCGGTGCATAGATAATCTCACCCAGGGTAAATATGGCGGCAGCGATGCCCCAGTAAACCAGGTTTTCTCCAGAGACCATAAATCCCCCCAGCCCCACGATAAAAAACAGGGTGGCGAAGGTCATCAGCGGGCGAATATTGCTGGCAGAGATCTTGCGGCCCAGCGCGTACTGCAGCGTCACCACCACGGCGGCGTTGACGGGCAGTACCACGGCAACGACCTTCTGCGCAAAATCGCTATCGGCATGGGCGGCCAGAACATACTGCGAAATGCAGCTGGCGAACGATCCGCCCACGTATGACGCGAGCAGGCCAGAGAGCGTATACCAGAACAGCGCGCGGTCTTTAAGCAGCACCGACGGCTGCCAGGGCATCTTCTCCTCTGCGGTATCCAGCGCAACGCTTTTCTGCACGAAGAAATGGATGAATCCGAGCGGCAGCGCGGCGCAGAAGGCCGCCAGCCAGAACGGCAGCTGCAGGCTGTACATCACCAGCAGGGTGCCAATCGGCGGCCCGATCGTCCAGCCAATGTTCAGGAAGCTGTAGTTAAGCGAGAAGACGCGCGCTTTCTGGCTCGTGGTGAGCACGTCGGAGAACCAGGCCTTCAGCACCGTCGAAAAGACGGAATAGGCGCAGTTGATCAGCGCAAAGAACAGTACCACCAGCGTGACGTTATCGACCAGCGGGATCGCGACAAATCCGGCGATGAAGGCCACGATCGCGATCAGCATGTAGCGCTTTTTATCAAACTTATCGGCAAGAATGCCAAATCCCAGGCTGAACACTACGCCGATGGTCAGCGCAATCGTCAGGGCATAACCAATATTCTCAACGCTCATGCTGTAGACGCGCGTGAGATAAATGGTCATAAACGGCAGCGTTGCCCCCCGACCAATGGTTAATAACAATGACGATGCCAGCAGCGCTGCGGTTGAGCGCCTGAGAGATGGTTTCATATTCCTGCCCGACAGTTGCTTATGCTTTTTATGTTGTGTCCTAAAAGGAGTATCACGACATAAGGGGCTTGTATAGCACCTGATTTATCCCTAAGTGCTTCAGCTGCCTGCCAGAATTAATGATCTTCTCGCCGCCCGCTTTTTTCTGTTACCTTGAACTGTTAACAAATAATTAATAATTCAGGGGCAGGGTATGACGCGTAAAGACGGACTGCTGGCGTTGCTGGTGGTCGTAGTATGGGGGCTGAATTTTGTGGTCATCAAGCTGGGGTTACACAACATGCCGCCGCTGATGCTGGCCGGTTTGCGTTTTCTGCTGGTCGCATTCCCGGCCATCTTCTTTGTGGCGCGTCCAAAGATCCCCTTTAAACTGCTGCTGGGCTACGGTCTGACCATCAGCTTCGGCCAGTTCGCGTTTCTCTTCTGCGCCATCAAGTTCGGTATGCCGGCCGGTCTGGCCTCGCTGGTGTTGCAGGCGCAGGCGTTCTTTACCATTATTCTCGGCGCCTTCGTATTTAGTGAACGTCTGCAGGGCAAACAGCTGGCGGGCATTACGCTGGCGGTGTTTGGCGTTCTGGTGCTCATTGAAGCCAGCCTGAATGGTCAGCATGTGGCACTGCTCGGCTTTATGCTGACGCTGGCGGCGGGGCTGAGCTGGGCCTGCGGGAATATCTTCAACAAGCTGATTATGCAGCACGAGGCGCGTCCGGCGGTGATGTCTCTGGTGGTCTGGAGCGCGCTGATCCCGATAATCCCGTTTCTGGCGGCGTCGTTTATTCTGGATGGTCCGGATGTGATGCTGAACAGTCTGGTCGAAATCGATCTGACCACAATCCTTTCTCTTGTCTATCTGGCCTTTGTCGCCACCATTGTGGGCTACGGGATCTGGGGATCGCTGCTGGGGCGCTATGAAACCTGGCGTGTTGCACCGTTATCCCTGCTGGTGCCGGTGGTGGGACTGGCCAGCGCAGCGATTTTGCTGGGTGAAACGCTAAGCGCGCTGCAGCTGTTTGGCGCCGTGCTGATCATGGCCGGGCTGTACATTAACGTGTTTGGTCTGCGGGTTCGTCGGGCGACGCGGGTAAGAAAGGCATAAAAAAAGCCCCGCGTCTGCGGGGCAAAAACGAATCAGAGGCCGTGCTGATTATAATAAGGCACGCCTAATTCGTCGGATTTGTCGCTACCAGCACCCATATGATTGAAATCATAAGGCGACTGGTCATGTGCGGACGGCAAAATTATCGTATCAGGATTATTTTGCTGCGTTGCACGAGGGGTTTGCTCCGCGAAGGTCTGGCTGGAGAACAGCACCAGCAAGGCGAGGGCGGCGGAGGCGGTAACTTTCATGATTTCCTCGGTTACGTCTTTACAGGCGATGATTAACTACAGTGTTTTAACGGATACAGGTAGCGGGATTCGCCCGGCACGCTGGTGATTCGGTACTTATGAGGCGGCACGTCAAAATAGTTCTTGAACGTACGCGTCAGGGTTTGCTGCGATTCAAATCCGTAACGTTCCGCCAGATAAAGGATCGGCTCATTGCTTTCTTTCAGTTTCTGGGCAATTTCCGTCAGCTTGCGGCTGCGAATGTATTGACCTAATGAATGACCGGTCTCTTTTTTGAACATCCGTTGCAGGTGCCATTTGGAGTAACCTGAACGCTCTGACACTTTTTCAAGGGAGAGCGGCGATTCCAGGTTATCTTCGATCCAGTCCAAAATGCTATGAATGGTGATAGCGTCAGTATTGCGTCTGGACATCGTCATACCTCTTTTTCTGTTTACGGCAGTATTTTTTTGAGCAAAAGCTCAAGGGTTGCCACTTCATCTGCCGTTAAGTTTTTTGTTAGTTCCTGATGCAGTGTTTGTCCTACTAATTGATGACATTGCTCGCACATGGCCGCGCCATCGCTGGTTAGCTTCACCAGTACGCCGCGTTTGTCATTCGGGTTAGGGCTTCGTTCTATCCATCCTTTGCAGACGAGACGATCGAGCATGCGGGTTAACGCGCCCAGATCGACAGAGAGCACCTTTTTCAGCTCAACCGGTGTAATACACACTTCGCAGCGAATGGAACACAGCACTTTGAACTGTGTTGCGGTGATATCCAGCGGTGACAGATAGTCATTGAGCAGGCGATCTTTTTTCTGATTTACCATATGAATAAGACGACCCAGCGGAACAACGTCGTTAAAGATATCACTGGTGCTTTTCACAATGGTTGCCCTGGCAAGTAGTTAGTCACGGCAGATATTATTGCTCAGGCAAGTATAAGTCAACTGAATGAGTCAGCCGATGCCACGAATTGCTAAAACGTTTCATGAACTTTTTTTGAGGTCTTTCAAATCATATAGATAACTGTGAGTTATCTTTCCAGGACGGAAATAATCGTTGCGTTGCGCCCATGGCTCAATGTCACACTTTCACCCTATAATTGCTGTGTTAAATATGGATAAGGACGACAACGCACTATGTTGGATTTAATAAAAGCAATCAGCCTTGGGCTGGTGGTCTTGCTGCCGTTGGCTAACCCGTTAACGACGGTGGCGCTGTTCCTCGGGCTGGCAGGGAATATGAACAGCGCCGAGCGCAACCATCAGTCGATGATGGCCTCGGTGTATGTGTTTGCCATCATGATGGTGGCTTACTATGCCGGACAGGTGGTGATGAACACCTTCGGGATTTCCATCCCCGGCCTGCGTATCGCCGGGGGGCTGATTGTGGCCTTTATCGGTTTCCGCATGCTGTTCCCGGCGCAAAAAGCGCATGAGTCGCCGGAAGCGGCCAGCAAATCGGAAGAGCTGGAAACCGAACCGAGTGCGAATATCGCCTTTGTGCCGATTGCCATGCCGAGCACGGCGGGGCCGGGCACCATCGCGATGATCATCAGCTCCGCATCAACGGTGCGTGACAGCGCAACCTTCCCGGACTGGGTGCTGACGGTTGCGCCACCGCTGATTTTTGCGATTATCGGGGTTATCGTGTGGGCGTCGCTGCGCAGTTCTGGCGCCATTATGCGCTGGGTAGGCAAGGGCGGTATCGAGGCGATTTCCCGGCTGATGGGCTTCTTACTGGTCTGTATGGGCGTGCAGTTTATTATTAACGGCGTGCTGGAAATTATTAAGACCTATCATTGATGTGATTGCCGGGTAAGGCGAAGCCGCCACCCGGCAAGAAGGCTCACCCGTGCTGACCCTGCTCCTCCAGCGCCACCGGCCATTTACGGAAGATGAGCACCGACCAGATCAGCGCCACCAGGGCCGGAATAGCCCCCAGGTAGCCAATGGCCGACATCGACACGTGCAGGATGACCTGATTTCCCACCAGCGCCCCCGCGCCAATGCCCAGATTGAAAATCCCCGAGAACAGCGACATGGCGACGTCCGTCGCATCCGGCGCCAGGGCCAGCACTTTCACCTGCATACCCAGGCCAATAATAATGATCGCCACGCCCCAGAACAGGCTGAGGATCGCCAGATGGCTTTCACTGCCTGCGGCAGGCATCAGCAGCAGCAGACAGCCCAGCAGCAGGCCGATGGCGCTGCTCACCAGCAAGGAGGCGTGCCGGTTACCCAGCTTGCCAAACAGCACACTGCCGATAATGCCCGCGCCGCCGAGGATCAGCAGTAAGACGGTGGCAAAGCTGGCGCTAAAGCCCGCCACCACCTGAACAAAGGGTTCAATGTAGCTGTACGCCGTGTAATGGGCCGTCACCACAATAACGGTAAGCAGGTAGATACCCAGCAGCGCCGGGCGACGCATCAGCAGCGGCAGGCTTTTCAGCGAGCCGGAATGTTCGCTCGGGAGCGCGGGGAGCAGCTTAATCAGGCATACCAGCGTAACCAGCGCGCCCATACCAATGGCGAAGAACGTCGTACGCCAGCCGAAGTATTGCCCTACGATGCGGCCAATCGGCAGACCCAGCACCATCGCCAGTGCGGTACCGGTGGCAATCAGGCTCAGCGCCTGCGCGCGTTTACCCGCTGGCGCGAGTCGAATCGCCAGCGACGCGGTGATCGACCAGAACACCGCATGGGCAAAGGCAATGCCGATTCGGCTAATGACCAGCACCGTAAAATTCCATGCCATAAACGACAGCACGTGGCTCGCGATGAACAAGACAAACAGACCGATCAGCAGCCTGCGCCGCTCCATCTGGCTGGTCAAAAGCATAAACGGCAAGGACATCAGCGCCACTACCCAGGCGTAGATGGTCAACATAATGCCCACCTGCGCCGTTTCCATCTGGAAACTTTCAGCGATGTCAGACAACAGCCCAACCGGAACAAATTCTGTGGTGTTAAAAATAAACGCGGCAATGGCCAGCGTGACCACGCGTAGCCACGCAACCCTGCGGGAAACTGTGTTCGTTGTCATAGGGATGTCGGAGATTCGTTGCTGAAAAGAAGAGGAGACGATCTTAAAACGTTGAACGGCGAAAACTCAACCATTATGTGATGCAGATCTCAATATTTACCTTATGAAAGCGGTAGCCGGGAACGCCGTTTTCATTGAATATAAAAGAACAACACAATAAAAACAGGCGGTAAGACAATGCAGGAGATTGATTTTTATCTGGTCGATGCGTTCAGCGATACCACGTTTGGCGGTAATCCGGCCGCCGTGTGCCCGCTCAAGGAATGGTTACCCGATGAGACCTTGCTGAAAATGGCGCAGCAGCATAATCAGTCGGAGACGGCTTTTTTCGTCTGCAGTAGAGGGGGCATTGAGCTACGCTGGTTTACCACGCTTACCGAAGTCAATCTCTGCGGCCACGCTACGCTTGCGGCCGCGCACGTGCTGTTTACCGAGCTGGATTACCCGGATTCGCGGATCCACTTTGATACCGCCTCTGGCCGCCTGACGGTCAGCCGGGAGGGGGAGTGGATGACGCTGGATTTCCCGGCATGTCCAACCCATGAAGAGACACCCCCGCCGGAGATGCTCTCGGCGCTGGGTATCAGCCGCTACGTTGAAGCCCGTAAAGGGCGCGCCTGGCTGATCGTTCTGGAGAATCGCCAGCAGGTTGAAGCGCTTGCGCCACGCTTCTCGGCGATGACGCCAGGCGAGCATAAGGTGAGCGTTACGGCGCGCGGTGAGGGGGAATATGATTTTGTCAGCCGCTTTTTCTCACCGGGCGTTTCCGTCCCGGAAGACCCGGTTACCGGCTCCGCGCACACCATGCTGATCCCTTACTGGAGCGAAAAGCTGGGCAAAACCACGATGTTTGCCCGTCAGGTTTCAGCGCGCGGCGGCGATGTACGCTGCGAGCTGAAAGGTTCGCGCGTGCTGATGAGCGGGCAGGCCACGCTTTATCTGAAAGGCACAGTTTTTCTGCGCTAAAAACCCATAACAAGAGAGGAAGAGACAATGCAGGAAATTGATTTTTATCTGGTGGATGCCTTCAGCGACAAAACCTTTGGCGGCAACGCGGCAGCGGTCTGTCCTCTGGAAGAGTGGCTGCCGGACGAGACGCTGCTCAAAATGGCGCAGCAGCATAACCAGTCTGAGACCGCCTTTTTCGTGCGCACCGACGGTGGGTTTGAGCTGCGCTGGTTTACCACGCTGGATGAAATTAACCTCTGCGGTCACGCTACGCTTGCCGCATCGCACGTCATTTTCGAATACCTTGATTACCCGCATACCGAAATCACCTTCACCACGCGCTTTGTCGGCGAGCTGACCGTCAAACGCAGCGGCGACTGGCTGACGCTGAACTTCCCCGCGTGGTCGACGGAGGTTGTGGAAAATCCTCCCGAGGTGCTGTTTAGCGCGCTCGGCATCACGGCGGCAAAAGATGTGCGCGTCGGACGCGATTACATGGTGGTGCTGGAGAGCCAGCAGCAGGTTGAAGCGTTAACGCCGGATATTGGGGCCATGCTTCCGCTGGATAAAATGGTCTGCGTGACGGCCCCGGGAGAAGAGTATGACTTCGTCAGCCGCTTCTTCTGTCCGGGCGAAGGGGTGCCGGAAGATCCGGTCACCGGATCCGCCCACAGCATGTTGATCCCTTACTGGAGCGAAAAGCTGGGCAAAACGTCACTCAATGCCCGCCAGGTGTCATACCGTGGCGGGGATCTGCGCTGCGAGCTGAAGGGCGACCGCGTGCTGATCGGCGGTCAGGCCACCCTGTATCTGAAAGGGCGTGTTTTCCTGCGCTAGCCGAGTGAGGCGCCGCCGCATATCACCATCTCCTGACCGGTGATAGCGGCGGCTTCATTGCTAAGTAAGAAATTCACCAGTCCCGCCACCTCCTCTGGGGCGATCAGACGTCCGATTGGCGGACACTTCGGCGGCGAGGTTTCTCTCCCCGGTGCGCTGAGCATCGGCGTTTGGGTAGCCCCTGGCGCGACCACGTTAGCGGTGATCCCGCGCGGGGCCAGCTCCGCCGCCCAGCTTCTGACCATCCCTACCATTGCTGCTTTGGTGGAAACGTACTGCGATCGTCCTGCTGCACCGCGAGAGGTTCTGCTGCCAATCGCCACAAACCGTCCACCTGCGGCCATTGTGGGCGCAAAATGGTTAAACAACGCCTCACAGGCCCGGACGTGGAGTTGCCACAGTGAGGTGCTCACATCGCTTTCGAGCTGGCCCAGGGGCGCAGCGGCCATCATCCCTGCAGCATGGATCACTGCCTGGGGCGTCGCGATGGTTTGCAGGGCGCTGCACAGCGCAGCAGGATCGCTGATATCCACGCGCAGGCCCGTGAAGCCAGGGGCATTCAGCATCACTGCCCGGCGGCTGAGCCCGGTGACCTGCCAGCCTTCCGCCAGTAAACGCTTGACGATGGCTTCACCAATTCCGGAGCTGGCCCCGGTGACGACGGCGTGACGCATGTCAGACCTCCAGCATCGCTCGGGGAATTTTAAATACCGCTTTGCGAACGGTCAGCGGCGCCTCTGCGGCGCACAGCGCCTGGTGGGGTTCTCCCGGACAAAAGACCGCAAAGTCTCCTGCGGCAAGACGGATCCTCACGCTGTGTTCAGCAGGTGAAGTAATAAAGAGATCCGGTTTACGCTCTTCGTCCTCCGGCTTGCCAGTGGGGCGTGCGCCAGCATAAATATGTTCTTCTCCTGCCAGTACAACCTGAATATCGGCCCACTGGCGATGGTACTCCGTATGCCGATCTGCACGTGGCTGCGTCTGCGCCGGACCAATCTGGCAAAACCAGGTTGCATTTTCCGGCTGCCAGCACCCGTCATCGCGTTCGCTGAGCGCCTGCAGCGTGCAGTCCGGACGGGATAGCAGGGCGTACAACGTCGACGGAAGCCCTGCCAGCGGCAGGGCGTTGAGATGACCGATAATCATATGGACTCCTTAACCCATTCCGGGGTCACCCGCACATATTTGATGGCCTGGCGGAAGTAGGTGTACGCGATATGAAGGGCGCCATCGGGCCCCTGTTTGATGCTGGGATAGGAGAATTCGCGGTTCAGCTTTTCCAGAGAGTTGTTGGTCATGCAGTAACCATCCCCCTCGTCCAGATGACGCTGCCACGGCCAGCTTTTTCCGCCGTCAGGCGAAATGGCGACGGTCATCGGCGCCCGCGGTGCGCCCCAGAAGGCCGCCCGACCGTGGGTAACAACCGGCTCCTTGCGGTCATCACCATCGTCAATTTCATCGTATAACGAGGCGCGACGTTCCCGCGCCCCGTCGGCGCTCATGGGGTTAAAGACCAGCGCGAGTTCACCGCCCGCAAGCGTGGTCACCTGGATAGAGGAGTTATTATTAGGGAGCTCCGTGGGCTCCGGTACGGACCAGCTTTCGCCATTATCCGTTGACTGGCTGTAATAGATATTGTCTGCCCAGCGGCTGCGGAACAGGGCGACCAGTGTGCCGTTGAGCAGGCGGGTAATATTCATATGTACGCAGCCGAGGCTTTCCGGTACTTCAACATCGCGCCACGTTTTGCCGCCGTCTCCGGATATTTTTACCGCGCTGATATCGTCGTTTCCGACCCATTTCTCACCTGGTTGGGTACGGCAATAAAACACCGGGAGCAGCCAGTTACCGTTATCCACCACGACAATCGGCTGGCGGATAAACGTGCCCGGTTTATCGAGCAGGGTAGCGATCTCCCCCCAGGTTTTCCCCAGATCCCGGGACTGGCGATAGCGAACGATAGCCGTATCCTGATTACCTGAGATCTGCGCGGTCCACAGCAGCCACAGGACGTTGTCCGGGGCCAGGAACAGAACCGGGTTCTGTTCGGAACGTGTGGCATCGTCCGACAGTTTTACCGCATCACTCCACTGCTGGCTGCCCGGTGCCAGGCGTGACCCCCACACGGAGATATCGGCAATGCCTTCCTGAGTGCCGCCAAACCAGACGCACATCAGCGAGCCATCCGGCAGCGGCAGCAGATTCGCCGCGTGGTTTTGTGGGCAAGAGGAGGGCAGCATGGCGGTTTGCACGTGCGCATCCTGTTGTGGTCGAACAATCCCGTCGCGGGTTACGGTTACAGACATATCAGACTCCATTATTTTGAGCGGGGGTTGGCGCTTTACCCTGCGCTTTTCCCGGAATGAGGCGATCGATCGCCATGATGACGGCAGGGGTCAGCAAGGCAATGTACATATTGTTGATGCCGAAAGGGTCGCCCAGCAGATACCAGACGGAGGTGACGACGCAGGCGCCAATCAGGCCCGCATTGGCACCGCGGGTGCTGCGGAAGAACGGCGCGTAAAACGCAATAACGGCCACCACGGAAATCGACAGGCGAATGGCGCGGGTAAAGAACGAGAGCTTCAGGACTTCAGGTACCAGCAGAACAAAAATCAGCGGCAGGAAACCAATCAGCAGGGAGATCCAGCGGGTGGCCTTAAACTCCTGATCGGGCGTTGGGTTGCGCATCGGCACGTAAAAGTCTTTTACCACCAGAGAGGCGATAGCCAGCGCCACCGTACTGACGCTGACGAAAATAGACGCCACCAGAGAAGTGGTGACCAGGCCGGCCAGCCACGGGTTCATGTCCTGCAGGAAAATCGGCATTGCATACAGGCTGTTAATTTCCGGGTGCAGGTATTTTGCCGCCACCCCAATCACCGCAATGGCCAGCGCAATCGGCAGGCAGAAGAAGAAGGCGACCCAGGTAGAGCGTTTGGCCGATTTCACGTCTTTGGTGGAGGAGATTGCCTGGATTACAAACTGGGTACAGAAGATAGAGCCAATGGTGCCGATGAGCCAGGCGAAAATGGTCGACGCACCGATGTTACCGTCCCAGGTCCAGTAGAAGGCCGGCATGTTTTCAATCATTGGCGTAAAGCCGCCGGTTTTGGAGAGCGCAAAGCCCATGATAGCGAGGATACCAAAGTATTTCAGCGCGCTGTGCAGTACGGTCACCCAGGCTACCCCCTTCATGCCGCCAAAGGCGAAGTAGAAGGTACTGACGATGGCCGTAATGAAGGCGGCAACGGGCAGGTTGACTTTCAGTACGGTGGAAATAGCCGCTGCGCCGCTGACGTAATTCCCCACGTTAACCAGCAGCAGGGCGTAAATCATGATGATAGAGATAATGTTTTTGGTGCTGTTACCGTATTTTTCAGCAATCGCACCAGAGATAGTGATTTTCCCGGTGTTGTAGATGCGTTTTACCAGCAACAGGCCAAAGAGCGGGAAGCCAATCGCGGCCCCGATGACCGACCATGACGCGGCAAAGCCGTCTTCAAACGCCGCCTGTGCGGTGCCGATGGTGGATTTAGCGCCGATATACTCGGACATCAGCAGGATCCCGACAATAAACGCCGGCATCGCGCGGGAGCCTTCCATAAAATCGCCGGAATTTTTACTGCGGATCCGGAAGGTCAGCCAGGTGGTGAAAAGGATGTAAGCAATAACAATGCCCACAATGATTAGGGTATCTTCAGCGGTAAAATTATTCATCTTTGCCTCTCTTGAGGGCGAGTGAATCCTGGGCACCTCAGGTACCCGGTATTCTTATTGACGAAACCAACGCCGTTTAGTTAAGTGACGTTGTCACTATTCGGCGTATCTGTTGGCACTGCTGCTCGCTAAATGCCACGGCATATCGACTCTCACCGACGTCTTCCCCCATGATCTGCAGTGCTTTTTTGACTGCGGCAGGGGAAAACGCCACGTTGTACAGCTCGGTGCGCAGTTGGGTGACGCTCTCCTGCGCAAGGCGGGAACCGTCAATATCCCCCGCGTTAAAGCGTGACCAGATAGCGTTGATGGCCGTCGGCGCCACGTTTGCCAGCCCGGAAATGCAGGCCGAACATCCGTCGACGAAGCCCTGGTGGATAAGCGAATCTGGGCCGTTGAGCACGTCGAATCCATCCATGTCCCTCACCGCATTAAGGAATCCACGCAGGCTTTCATAGCTCCCGGCACTGTCTTTAATACCGACGATGTTGGGATGTTCGGCCAGCGCGCGTGCGGTAGCGGGTTCAATGGTATTGCCGGTACGCGCTGGAATGTTGTACAGAAATACCGGTACGGCTAGCGCGTCGGCGATAGCGGTGTAGTGCGCGACCAGTTCAGACTGTTTCAGCGGAACGAAGTAAGGGGTAATGACGGAAACGGCATCGACGCCCAGCGAGGCGATCTGTTTCCCCAGACGGATGGTTTCGCGGGTCGAAATTTCCCCAATGTGCGCCACGACCGGTGCGCGCCCGGCCACCGTCTCCACGCAGGTGCGGGTGACGGCGATTTTTTCTTCTTCGTTAAGCACGAAGAACTCGCCGTTTGTGCCGCCGCAGAAGATGCCGTTGCCAGCACTGAGTTGACGATCGATCTGTCGTTTCAGGCCCGACAGGCTCAGCGCGCCTTCCGTGTCAAAGGGGGTTACAACGGCCGTTAGCACGCCCCTGATGTTGTTACGCATTACACACTCCTTGGCTATTAATGTTGGGGAAACAGTGTCCGGTAAATCGCCTGCACCTCGTCGTGATTAACCTGACAGGGTGCATTGTTCATGAGCCGCTTAACGTTAAGGGCCGCATCACTGAGGGAGGCGATATCTTCACGCGGTACGCCCAGTGTCTCCAGGTTATCCGGCAGGTTGAGTCTGCGAACCAGCGCGGCAAAGTACTCCACCAGAGCGTGGGATTTTTCTTCGTCTGACAGCGACGTATCCGCGCCGGGCACCAAATCCCAGACTTGCGCAAATTTCGTCACGCAGTGGGGACGAACCACGCGCATGCAGGGCGCCAGCAGAATCGCGTTGGCCACCCCGTGAGGCAGGTGATATTTGCCGCCGAGCGGGTAGGACAGGGCGTGAACCAGGTGCGTGCCAGCATGTGCAATGGCGACCCCGCCGTAGTAAGACGCCCACAGCATCTCCAGTTTCGCCAGCAGATTGCCCGGTTCGGCGCAGGCCGTTTCAATGTTGTTGAGCAGCTTAGACAGGCCCATCAGCGCGGCGTTATCGCTAACCGGATTAGCGGCCGTTGAGGTGAAACACTCAATCAGATGGCACAGGGCATCAATCCCGGTGGATGAGGCAATGTGTGCGGGCATGCTGGTCGTCAGCTCCGGCAGCAGGGCGACGTAATCGGGCAGCAGGACGGGGGAGATGATGCCCACTTTCGTGCTTTGCTCCGGTATGGCCAGAATGGCATTCGGCGTCGCTTCCGATCCGGTTCCTGCAGTGGCCGGGATCAGCAGTGACGCGATGCGTGCCACCGGTTTTATGCCCGCGAGCAGGTTGTCCAGCCCCGGAGAAAGCGGGTGACAAAGTACTGAAAGCAGTTTGGCTACATCCAGTACGCTACCACCGCCGAGCCCGACGACCAGCCCAAACGTTCCCTTTAACGTCGAGAGCAGCTGGTTCACGTCGTGATGGGTGGGCTCAGGCGGGACATTGTCGATAATTGTGACGCCGCGCTGCTCCTCTTCGAGGATCGCGCGGATCTGCTTTGCTGCCTCCAGACGCGCAATATTGCCGTCCGTCACCAGCAGGATCTGCGTTTTATCAGTAAGTAATGGCCTGATGGCGGCGATGGCATTCGCCCCGCTAATCAGGGTGCTGTTGATCGTAACCACGCTTTTCTCCTGTCTCTGTATCCATGATTGATTTCGCTCAAGCAAGACGCTTCATGGTCATCGTGTGGCTAAATTTATAATTTATTCGCAAACTGATTAACTTGATCTTGCTCACATATAATCAATCATGATTGAATATAATCATTAACGGGAAAGATTAACCCGAAGTGGGGATGAAAGTGAGCAATGTGAACAGAGTGGTCGTGGTCGTCGCCGATGACTTTACCGGCGCAAATGATGCCGGTGTCAGCCTGGCGCTGTGTGGCAAAAAAGTCAGCGTGGCGTTTCATACACCGTTTACCCAGGCGAGCGATGTGCTGATCGTTAACACCGACTCCCGGGCGCTGAAGGCATCGGAGGCGGCCGAAAGGGTGGCCGCACTCGGGGCTGAAATCGCGGATGCCCGCTGGCTCATTAAAAAGATGGATTCCACGCTGCGCGGCAACGCAGGAGCCGAATCTCAAGTTCTTAAGGCATTAAGCGGCAGGCGGCAGGTGATCGTGGCGCCGGCATACCCGTCAGCAGGGCGAATCACGCGGTACGGCAGGTGTCTGGTAAACGGCGTTCCGGTGAATGAAACCGAATTTGCCAGCGATCCCAAAACGCCCGTCCCGTCTGCCGCTATTGCTGACCTGTTTACCGGGGTGAGCGCTAAAAGCGTGACCGTGAAAATGCTCACTGCCGAACTTGCCCGAGGAACGGAATGGCTCATCGTGGATGCGCACACCGATGAGGAGATGGACGCCATTATCGATGCCGCGTTGGCCTGCTCACAGACGCCGCTGCTGGTGGGCTCTGCTGGACTATGCGATGCGCTGGCCCGTCATCTGGCCCCGGTCCGGCGTAAACAACTGCTGGCCGTCGTCGGCTCGATGAGTGAGATCGCGCAACGACAGATTGCGCTGGCGGTAAGCCAGGCGGACGTCTCGTCGGTACTCATTGATGTGAATGACGCGCTGCGCGGAGACACGTCCGGGTATCTCGAACAGATTGCGCAGGTACTTCAGTCTGGCCATCACTGCATTGTGCATACCTGTGCGGGCCACGAGGCCCGGCATCAGGTCGAGCAACTCTGCCAGCAGCATCGTGTCACTCGCGCAGGCCTGGGCGAAAAAATCTGTACGTTTTTAGGCGAACTGACCCGACAGGTGCTTGCGGCGCAGACGCCTGACGCGCTGTACGTCTCCGGTGGCGACGTGGCGATGGCTGTCGCGAGGGCACTGGACGCTCGGGGGTTTGAGATTACCGGGTGCGTCGCACAGTGCGTGCCAGTCGGAAAATTTCTGGGTTGTGGCTGGCAGCAGCCGGTAATGACCAAAGCAGGGGGCTTCGGAAACGAAGAGACGCTGCTTGAGGTGTTGCATTTTATCGAGGAGAGACTGAGTGACTAAAATTATTGCTGTAACCATGGGTGACCCGGCTGGCATTGGCCCGGAAATCATCATCAAATCCCTCACCGAGGGTGAGTTGTCAGGGGCGCCTGTGGTGGTTGTGGGCTGCGCCAGAACGCTGCAGCGGGTGCTTGAGAAAGGAATCACCGGGCAGGCGGATATCCGCACTATCGAAACGGTCAGCGGCGCGCGCTTTGCCGCTGGCGTGATTAACGTGCTTGATGAACCGCTGGCCGATCCTGATGCACTGAAGCCGGGTATCGTTCAGGCTGAGGCCGGGGATCTGGCTTATCGCTGCGTGAAGCGTGCTACCGAACTGGCGATGGCGGGTGAGGTGAAGGCGATTGCAACGGCTCCCCTGAATAAAGAGGCGCTGCACCTGGCCGGGCATCTCTATCCGGGTCATACCGAGCTGCTGGCGCATCTGACCGACAGCAAAGATTACGCCATGGTGCTGTATACGGACAAACTGAAGGTGATTCACATCACGACCCACATTGCGTTGCGCAAATTCCTTGATACGCTCAATCAGGATCGGGTAAAAACCGTGATTGGGATTGCGGATAGATTCCTGAAACGCGTCGGCTTTCAACAACCGCGCATTGCGGTTGCCGGCGTTAACCCGCATGCGGGTGAAAACGGCCTGTTTGGCGATGAAGAGATCAAGATTGTCGGCCCGGCTATCGACGCGATGAAAGCGCAGGGGGTAAACGTCACCGGACCGTGTCCACCGGATACGGTATTTATGCAATGCCACGAAGGAATGTATGACATGGTCGTTGCGATGTATCACGATCAGGGGCATATTCCGCTAAAATTACTCGGCTTTTATGACGGGGTGAATATCACCGCCGGCTTGCCGTTTATCCGTACCTCTGCGGACCACGGTACCGCATTCGATATTGCCTGGACCGGCAAAGCGAAGTCTGAGAGCATGACGGTGTCTATCCAGTTGGCTATGCAAATTACACGGGAATGATATGAAGGGATATAACCGGTTAGAGCAGATAATGGATTACCTGAAAGGGCACAATCTGGTGACGGTGGATCAGCTGGTGGCAATTACCGATGCTTCTCCGGCGACGATCCGCAGGGATTTGATAAAGCTCGATCAGGAAGGTGTCATTAGCCGCACCCATGGCGGTGTTACCCTTAACCGGTTTATTCCTTCCCAGCCCACAACGCATGAAAAAATGCAGCGCAGTCTGGCAGAAAAACACGCCATCGCCAGCGCGGCGGCAAGCTTTGTTAAAGCGGGCGACGCCATTGTTCTTGATGCTGGCACCACGATGATTGAACTCGCTCGCCAACTTACGCATCTGCCGCTTCGCGTCATCACCAGCGACTTGCACATCGCGCTGTTTCTCTCGGAATTCCGTCAGATTGAAGTGACGATAATTGGCGGGCGTATTGATGATTCGAGTCAGTCCTGCATCGGTGAGCACGGGCGTCGCTTGCTGCAGAACGTGTGGCCAGACGTGGCTTTCGTTAGCTGTAACGGATGGGATATCACCCGCGGCATTACCTCACCAACGGAAGAGAAGGCTGCCTTAAAGCGGGATCTGATTGCCAATGCAAAACGTCGCGTGCTGCTGGCGGACAGTTCCAAGTACGGAGCCTGGTCGTTGTTTAACGTGGCGCATCTTAATACCCTGACGGATATCGTCACGGACAGCAGGCTGGACGAAGCGACACAGGCCGGGTTGAGGGCGTTAGATGTCCAGTTGACGCTGGCGTCATGACATAAGTTAATACTATGAAGCACCCTGGCAGGCCTGCGCTATGTTGAAATTTAGCCTCATAAAAAAGCAAGGAGCCTGCCATGTATTCCATTACCTCTGAATCTGCACGTCACCCGGACATTCTTAGCCTGATCGCGGCGCTTGACCGCTATCAGAGCGAACTCTATCCCGCTGAAAGTAATCATCTGCTCGATCTGGCTGCGCTGCCGGAAGCCTCGCTGATCCTGATGATCATTCGCGACCAGCAGCTTCAGGCCGTTGGCTGTGGCGCTATCGTGCTCAACGGCGACGGTACGGGCGAGATGAAGCGGGTCTATATTGACCCGGCCCATCGCGGGCAGCATCTGGGTGAAACGCTGCTGGCCGCCCTGGAAGATGAGGCCCTGAGCCGTCATTGCCACACGGTAAGGCTGGAGACGGGCATCAAACAGCGCGCCGCGGTTCGACTGTACGAGCAGTGCGGGTACGATTTGCGTCCGGCGTTTGCCCCGTACGCTGACGATCCGCTCAGCCTGTTTATGGAGAAGGCGCTGGTTGAAGACGTTCGTTTAGCAGCGCTATAAAGGCTTCCAGCTGGCGGGTCATCGCCCCGCGCCGCCACACCAGCCAGGTAGTGAGCCAGCGCCAGTTTTCCGCCAGCGGCCAGGCTTCAACCTGATGATGTCCCGGCATACTCTCCAGCATCGAGCGCGGCATCAGCGCGATACCCGCGCCCGCAATGACGCAGGCGAGCATGCCGTGATAGGACTCCATCTCATGAATGCGGCCGGGCGTGGCTCTGTCCGCATGAAACCAGCTTTCCAGATGTCGACGGTACGAGCAGTTTGCGCGAAAGGCGTAAACGTCGCTGCCGCTGACCTGCGTGGCGCGGGCGACCTCCGCGTGACCGGCAGGCGTGACCAGCATCATCTCTTCCCGGTAGACCGGCATGCCCTCCAGCTCCGGGTGCGACAGCGGCCCGTCGACAAAGGCGGCGCTGAGGGTTCCCTCCAGTACGCCATCAATCATCGTCCCGGATGGCCCGGTCGAAAGGGCAAACTGAATGCGCGGATAGCGCTGGTTAAACTGTGCCAGCGTTTCCGGAATGCGCACGGCGGCGGTACTTTCCAGCGCGCCGAGGGTAAATAACCCCTGCGGCTCATCCCCCGCGACAACCATGCGCGCTTCATCCACCAGGGCGAGGATCTGCCTGCTGTAGCGCAGGAAGTTATGCCCGGCCGGGGATAAACGCAAACGCTGGTTCTCACGAATAAACAGCTCAACGCCAAGATCGGCTTCCAGCTGGCGGATGCGGGTCGTCAGGTTGGACGGCACGCGATGCACCTTCTGCGCCGCCTGGGTGATGCTGCCCGTCAGCGCGACGGCGTTAAACATTTCAAGCTGGGTTAAGTCCATAGCATTCTCGTTTCGTGAATAAGGTGGTTAGTATTATTCATTTTTAAGAAATAGCAGACTGAGCCACAATCAATCAACCGAAATGCGTGGAGAACATCATGAAATATTCATCTGCTACACATGCCCTGTCCGTTAACCCGGCAACGGGGGAAACCCTCGGTGCCTTCGCATGGGCGACGTCGGAAGAGGTTGAACGCGCGATTTATCAGTCAGACGCGGGGTATCGCCAGTGGCGACGCGAAAGCGTGTCCCATCGGGCGCAGAAGCTGCGGGATCTCGGCGCCGCGCTGCGAAAACGCGCGGAAGAGATGGCGCAGACCATCTCCCGTGAAATGGGCAAACCCATCCTGCAGGCGCGGGCGGAAATGGCAAAATCCGCCGGTCTGTGCGACTGGTATGCCGAGCATGGCCCGGCGATGCTGCGTGCGGAACCCACGCAGGTGGAAAACCAGAACGCGGTTATTGAATACCGTCCGCTGGGGCCGATTCTCGCGGTAATGCCCTGGAACTTCCCGCTCTGGCAGGTGCTGCGCGGCGCGGTGCCGATCCTGCTGGCAGGTAACAGCTATCTGCTTAAGCATGCGCCAAACGTGCTCGGCTCTGCGGATCTTATTGGGCAGATCTTTGCGGATGCCGGTGTCCCTGAAGGCGTATTCGGCTGGGTGAACGCCACCAATGACGGCGTAAGCCAGGCGATTAACGATCGCCGTATTGCGGCGGTGACCGTCACCGGCAGCGTGCGTGCCGGTGCGGCCATTGGCGCGCAGGCAGGAGCCGCGCTGAAAAAATGCGTTCTTGAGCTGGGCGGTTCCGACCCGTTTATCGTTCTCAACGATGCCGACCTGGATCTTGCCGTGAAGGCGGCGGTGGCGGGTCGCTATCAGAATACCGGACAGGTATGCGCGGCGGCCAAACGCTTCATTGTGGAAGAAGGGATTGCGGATACCTTTACTCGCCGCTTCGTTGACGCCGTCGCCGCGTTAAAGATGGGCGCACCGGAAGAAGAAGAGAACTACCTGGGTCCGATGGCGCGTTTTGACCTGCGCGATGAGCTGCATCAGCAGGTGCAGGCCACCCTGGCCGAAGGGGCAACGCTGCTGCTGGGCGGAGAGAAAATCAGCGGAGAGGGCAATTACTACGCGCCAACCGTGCTGACCAACGTCACCCCGTCGATGACGGCGTTCCGCCAGGAACTGTTTGGTCCGGTCGCGGCCGTTACGGTAGCAACAGACGCGGAGCACGCCCTTACGCTTGCCAACGACAGCGACTTTGGCCTGTCCGCTACCGTCTTCACCGCTGACGCAGCGCTGGCGGATAAATTCTCCCGCGAACTGGAGTGCGGCGGGGTGTTTATCAACGGCTTTAGCGCCAGCGACGCGCGCGTGGCCTTCGGCGGCGTGAAGAAAAGCGGCTTTGGCCGCGAGCTTTCCCACTTTGGTTTGCACGAGTTCTGCAACGTGCAGACTGTGTGGAAGGATCGCGTGTAATTTATCGCCCGCCTGTGATTTCGGCCCTCATCACGAGGGCCGTTGTCATTTATCTGCAATGGTTCTGTCATTTTCATTTCGTAGACTCGCACGCGTCTAACGGCTTGTTAATGAAGATAATTATGAACCTAACGCAAATTTTTCGCCGTATTGCGCAGCGTCTCACCCCTCGTCACTTTGGCCTGCTGACGGGTATCTTTTGCATTATTGGCCTTTTCTCCGCGCTGCAGCTCTCCTCCTCATTCCTGCTTAACGCTTCCCTGAACGACGCCCAGCGCAACGAGCAGCAAAACCTTCTCGCCTGGCAGCAGCAGAGCAAGCTGGATCTGGCCCGTGTTTCCCTGCTGGCGGCAAGCGACCTGCTTAACCGGTCCGGCGTCTGGTTTATGCAGGATAAAGAGACCGGCTCCGACGGAAGCTGGCACAGCCTGATGGATGATGCGCAAAAGGCGCTGGCGGTTTCTCAGCAGGCGTGGAAGGCCTGGCTGGCGCTGAATCCGCCGAAAGATGACGCCCTGGTGAACAGCTATCAGCTTTTTTACGGCGCGATCAACGAGCAGGCTGAAGGTTTGATTAAGACCAACACCATCGACGCGTTTTTTGCCGTACCGGCTCAGGCGTTTCAGTCTGATTTTAACGACAACTATGCGCGCTATCAGCAGGCAAGCGAGAAGCAGGCCATGCAGGGGCGTCAGAGCTTAATGGCGCAGCTCTCCGGCCTGCAAACGTTGTTCCTGTTTGCGCCGGTGCTGTTGCTTGCCATCGCGGCTGTCGTCTGGTTCGGCATGTCCAGATGGGTGATTACGCCGCTGCGTCGGTTGATAGCGCATATTAACCGGCTGGCGGCAGGGGATCTCTCCGGCACCCCGCCGAACGTCATGCGCTTTAACCGGGAGATAGGTCAGCTTAGCGACAGCATTGCGACTATGCAGCACGGTCTGCAGCAGCTGGTGACGCAGGTGAGCCATGCCACCGCCACGATGGTGGAGAACATTGACTCCCTTGCGCAGGGTAACCAGAAGCTGTATCAGCAGTCAGCGCGCCAGGCAAAAGAGCTTGAGGATGTGACGGCGCATATTGCGGCGCTGGAAAGCCATGTGGAAGGGAATACCGGCTATGCCAGGCTCGCCAGCTCGCGGGCCGATGAGGCGCGTCAGGCGGCCGTGGGCGGCGACCGAATGATGTCTACCGTGAATGCGTCTATGCAGGCGATCGTCGACCGATCTTCTGAGATGCGCGGGATCGTGGCGATGATCGACAGCGTGGCGTTTCAGACCAACATTCTGGCGCTGAATGCGGCCATCGAGGCGGCCCATGCCGGAAACCAGGGGCGCGGCTTTGCCGTCGTCGCCAGGGAAGTCGGGCTTTTGGCCAGAAAAAGCAGCCACTCGACGCAGACCATTCAGGAGCTGATCAACCGTTCGCTGCAGGGTATTGAAGACGGTTCCCGTGCCGTTAACCTGATGGAAGAGAATCTGCAGCAGGTCACCGGTCTGGTGGGCAATTTAAGCAGTTTGCTTAATGAGATCTCAACCGCCACGCTCAGCCAGGGAGACAGTATTCACCAGATGACGCGCCAGCTTCAGGCGCTGAATCAGGTCTCCCGTCAGACGGACCTGCTGGTCTCAGACGCCTCGGATGCCTCTGAGCGGCTGCAAAAGCAATCCGATCTTTTATTGCAGGCCGTTTCGCGTTTTCGTCTTAGCGCCTGACGCAATACATAAGCCTCTGTTATACTCGCAGCCCGTTTTAGCCTGAGGGCAAGGAGCAAAGTGTGGCTGCGGTCATCCATAATGAGATGTTGGACGAGATTCTGGCGCAGGTTCGTCCGTTAATTGGAAAGGGGAAGGTTGCCGACTATATTCCGGCCCTTGCCTCGGTGAGCGGGAATAAGCTGGGGATTGCTATCTGTACCATCGACGGACAGCGATACCAGGCAGGCGATGCGACTGAGCGTTTCTCCATTCAGTCCATTTCGAAAGTGCTGAGTCTGGTTGCGGCGATGCGCCAGTATGAAGAAGAAGAGATCTGGCAGCGTGTCGGTAAAGATCCTTCCGGCCAGCCTTTTAACTCGCTGCTTCAGCTCGAGATTGAACAGGGTAAACCGCGAAATCCCTTTATCAATGCCGGGGCGCTGGTGGTCTGCGATATGCTGCAAAGCCGCCTCAGCGCACCGCGTCAGCGAATGCTGGAGATTGTTCGCCAGCTCTCTGGCGTTGACGATATTGCCTATGATGCGGTGGTGGCACGCTCGGAGTTTGAACACTCCGCCCGTAACGCGGCTATCGCATGGCTGATGAAATCCTTCGGTAATTTCCACAACGACGTGGCGACCGTGCTGCAAAATTACTTCCATTACTGCGCCCTGAAAATGAGCTGCGTTGAGCTGGCCCAGACGTTCCTGTTCCTTGCACACCAGGGGCACGCGCCGCATCTCGATCAGGAGGTGGTTTCTCCGCTTCAGGCCCGGCAGGTTAACGCGCTGATGGCCACCAGCGGGATGTATCAAAACGCCGGTGAGTTTGCCTGGCGCGTTGGGCTTCCGGCTAAATCAGGCGTTGGCGGCGGGGTCGTAGCGATTGTGCCGCATGAAATGGCAATAGCCGTCTGGAGCCCGGAACTGGATGAAACGGGAAATTCCCTTGCCGGCGTGGCGGTTCTGGAGAAACTGACCCAGCGCCTGGGACGTTCCGTATACTGATGTCCGATCTGGATCCTCTCTTTTCCCGCCTGGCGCGATCGACATTTCGCTCGCGCTTTCGCTTAGGCGATAAGGAAAGACAGTACTGCTGGGACAAAGGCCCCGAAACCATTGATCGGCACGCCGCGGATTTTGTCGAAAAGCGCCTTGCGCCCGCGCATCCCGCCAACGACGGTAAACAGACGCCCATGCGCGGTCACCCGGTATTTATCGCCCAGCATGCCACCGCAACCTGTTGCCGGGGCTGTCTGGCAAAATGGCATAACATTCCACAGGGCGTAACGCTCAGGGCGCAGCAACAAAATTATATCGTCAGCGTCATCCACCACTGGCTGGTGCTGCAGATGAACGCCTAAATTTGACGAGTTATACTCCCGTGGTATTTGTGTTATAGATGCATCCCAAGTTAGTCCCGATCATGCTGACGACCGCAATAATTGCCATAAGCTTTCATATGGAATGATATTTAATGCGTTCTGCTCTTACCGCTTTCAGGCCGTTCCAGGTTGACACGCCGCTGCGAAATGCAGCGACGATCTTCATCCTTACAACCTTATTCTATTTTGTGGGCGCGGAATTACGGCTCGTTGAGGCCCTTTCTCTGTTCTGGCCGCTGAACGGCGTCATGGCAGGGATCTTCGCCCGCTATGTTTACCTGAATCGCCTGCATTACTATGCGGTATGTTATGTCGCGATGCTGTTGTACGACGCGGTAACGACCAACTGGGGTATGGCCTCCGTAGTGATCAACCTGTCAAACATGATCTTTATCGTCGTCGTCGCCGTGCTGGTTCAGCGCGACAAGCGGCTGATGAAGAAAACCCCCGATCCGCTTAACGCATTACGCCTGTTTAACTACTGTCTGATTGCCGCGCTGCTTTGCGCCTTGCTCGGCGCGGTAGGGTCGGTCGGGATTGACAGTCATACCTTCTGGCCGCTGTTTGCCGACTGGTTTAGCGAGCAGTTCTCAACCGGCGTGCTTGTTGTGCCCTGTATGCTCACGTTACGCATGCCCGGGCGTGAGCTCAGGCTACGTCTGGAGCAGCTGCTGCCGGTGATTGCGCTGATCGTCTCGGTGATCGCGTCGGTGGTGATTGGCGGAGCGGGGAGCCTCTCGTTTCCTCTGCCTGCGCTTATCTGGTGTGCGGTTCGTTACTCGTTGCCTGCGACCTGTCTGCTGACGTTTATCACGGGCGCCACTGAAATTATTCTGGTCGCCAACTCGATTATTAATATTGCCGTGGCGACGCCGTTTACGACGCCAATGATGTTTTCAGCCCGGCTGGGGATCGCCACGATGGCGATCTGTCCGGTGATGGTTTCCGTCAGCATGGCGGCGATTAATTCCCTGATCCGCCAGGTTTCACTGAGGGCGGATTATGACTTTTTAACGCACGTCTACTCGCGTTCCGGGCTTTATGAGGCGTTAAAGCATGAAGAGACGCACCGGCATACGCGTTTTCTGACCGTCATGCTGCTGGATATTGATTATTTCAAGAGCATTAATGATAACTACGGCCACGAGTGCGGAGATCGCGTGCTGGCGTCGTTTGCCCGACAGGTTCAGCAGGTCGTCGGTGAAGACGGCATGGTGGCGCGCATGGGCGGGGAAGAGTTCGCCGTGGTGGTCAATTCAGGCGACGCGCAGCATGGTTTTGAACTGGCTGAACGTATCCGATCCACCGTTGCCAGTCATCCTTTTACATGGCGTCACCAGACGCTCTATCTGACGGTCAGCATTGGCCTCGGCAGCGGAAAGGCTGAGTCCTGGCAGCTGACCGAGGTCTTCAACAAGCTCATGGCCGAAGCGGACGATCATCTCTATCGTTCCAAAAAAGCGGGTCGAAACCGTACCAGCGCCCGGGTGGCGGACGAGCAGATTGCCGCGCCCTCCGGGAGTGAAACATAGCTGCGTTAATCGTCATAAGGCATTGACGTGAATAGTAAGCGGCTTAACAGGACGTCAGAACACTGACAATGTCTCTGTTTAAGCTACGCTTTTAGTAACGCTTTACGTCAGGAGACATTATGAAAGCACCTGCAACCCCTGAAAATGAAACAGACAGACTCAACTCGCTACGAGAATCAGGTCTGCTTGAGATCGACAGCTCCCCGGCGTTTGACCGCTTAACGCGTCTGGCAAAACGCTTCTTCCAGGTGCCGCTAGCGATGGTCAATCTCATTGATGAGCATTCGCTGATCGTTAAGTCGGCCGACGGTCAGGCACCCGGAAGCGTTCCGCGTAATATCTCATTTTGCGGGCATACGATCCTCACCGAAGCGCCGCTGGTGGTGGGGGATATGCTTCAGGACGATCGCTTTGCGGATAACCCGCTGGTGGCCGGTGAGCCTCGCGTGCGGTTTTACGCGGGCTTCCCGCTGCGCCTGCGCGACGGCGCAAGCGTTGGCTCGCTATGCCTGATTGATTATGCTCCCCGCGAGTTTTCTGCCGCCGACCTCGCCGTGCTGGGGGATCTTGGCGCGCTGGCAGAGGATGAATTTGCTGCCATCAGCGCGGCGACCACGGATGAATTAACCGGGTTATTCAACCGTCGGGGCTTTAATCAGCTCGTGCGGTTCACGCTTTCCGTTGCCCGACGTCGCGCTGAGCCGCTCACGCTCGGCTGGCTGGATTTGGATCGCTTTAAGGAAATTAACGATCGCTTCGGGCATGAAGAGGGGGATAAGGCGCTGAAAGCGATGGCGCAGCTGATGCGCGCCTCTTTCCGTGAGGCGGATCTGCTGGTGCGTTTTGGCGGGGACGAGTTCGCCGTGCTGTTCGCGGATACGGATGAGCAGGGCGCCTGGATTGCCATGCAGTATCTTGCCGAGCAGGTAGAAAACTATAACGCCCGCAAGCTACATCCCTGGTCTCTCCATTTCTCGTGGGGGCTCAGTGAATTCGATCATAACGGCAACGACCTGCAGCAGTGGTTAAAAGATGCCGATGAAAAGATGTATGCCATGAAACAGCAGCGCCAGCGCGCCCGGTAACATAACAAAAGCGTATGTCCGATCCGTTTGCGTTAAGAAGATGTTAAATGCAGAGTGACGGTATTCAACGTAAGGAAAAACAATGAATACCTCACTGCAAATTAAAAACCTAACCCGAGACGACATTCTCACCCATCTTGATGCGCTGGCCGCGATCCTCGAAAACTGTGTGAGCGGCGGGGCATCCGTCAGCTTTATGCTTCCCTTTAGTCTGGATAAGGCTCGTTCGTTCTGGCGCGGCATCGCTGAAAGCGTAGGGCGCAACGAGCGCCTCGTCCTGGCCAGTATCGACCCGCAGGACGGCGTCATCGGAACGGTGCAGCTGATCGTCGACCAGCCGGAAAACCAGCCGCATCGCGCCGATGTGGCGAAGCTGCTGGTTCACGAGAAAGCGCGCCGGAAAGGTGCCGCGATGGCCTTGATGGAAGCGCTTGAAGCGGAGGCGCGGGCCAGAGATATTTCCGTTCTGGTGCTCGATACCTCCACCGGCAGCGGCGCCGAGACGTTCTACCAGCGCGCCGGCTGGCAAAAGGTGGGGGAGATCCCGCGCTATGCCCTGATGCCGGACGGCGCCATGACGGCCACCTCCGTGTTCTATAAGTTCTTATGATTATTTTGTACAACTACACCGTGGATTGATCAAAACAGGGTTTCTGGTCGTTAAGTTTTGATAAGTTATCGTACCAATCTTATCAGGCTGTATGACTAATCATAAAAGGAACCCTCTTGTGAACACGCTCAACCGTCGTGATTTTCCCGGTGCTCAATACCCGGAACGCATTATTCAGTTTGGTGAAGGCAACTTCCTGCGTGCGTTTGTCGACTGGCAAATTGACCTGCTAAATGAACATACCGATCTTAACGCCGGTGTGGTTATCGTTCGTCCTATTCAGAGCGACTTCCCGCCGTCGCTGAACACTCAGGATGGTCTCTATACCACTATCATTCGCGGCCTGAACGGGCAGGGTGAAGCGGTGAGTGAGAGCCGTCTTATCCGCTCGGTTAACCGGGAGATCGACGTCTACGGCCAGTATGATGCGTTCCTGAAACTGGCGCACAATCCGGATATGCGTTTTGTTTTCTCAAACACCACCGAAGCGGGTATCAGCTACCACGCGGGGGACAGATTCGACGATGCCCCTGCGGTAAGCTACCCGGCGAAGCTGACGCGGCTGCTGTTTGAGCGCTTTAGCCACTTCAACGGTGCAGCGGATAAAGGCTGGATCATCATTCCGTGCGAGTTGATTGACTACAACGGCGCTGCGCTGCATGAACTTGTCCTGCGCTATGCGCGGGAGTGGGCCCTGCCTGCGGCCTTTATTCAGTGGCTAAATGACGCCAACAGCTTCTGCTCTACGCTGGTCGACCGTATCGTGACCGGTTACCCGCGCGACGAAGCGGCCACTATGGAAGCCGAGCTGGGCTATCACGATGGGTTCCTGGACACGGCTGAACATTTCTATCTGTTCGTTATCCAGGGGCCGGCATCCCTTGCACAGGAACTCCGTCTGGATAAGTATCCGTTAAACGTGCTGATTGTCGACGACATCAGGCCCTACAAAGAGCGCAAAGTCGCTATTCTGAACGGCGCACATACGGCGCTGGTGCCGGTGGCATTCCAGGCAGGGATTGATACGGTAGGCGAGGCGATGAATGATGCAGAGATCTGCGCGTTCGTCGAAAAAGCGATTTATCAGGAGATTATTCCTGTCCTCGATCTGCCGCGTGACGAGCTGGAATCTTTCGCCAGCGCGGTAACTGGGCGTTTTCGCAACCCTTACATCAGACACCAGCTGCTCTCCATTGCGCTTAACGGCATGACGAAATACCGCACCCGCATCCTGCCGCAGCTGCTGGCAGGTCAGAAGGCAAGCGGACAACTGCCCGCGCGTCTGACGTTCGCGCTGGCTGCATTGATAGCGTTTTATCGCGGGGAGCGTAACGGGGAGAACTATCCGGTGCAGGATGATGCATTCTGGCTGGAACGTTATCAACAGCTGTGGGCACAGCATCGCGACCAGCAGTTGAGCACCCGTGAGCTGGTGCAATCTGTGCTGAGCCTGAGCGAGCACTGGGAACAGGATCTCACGCAGGTCTCCGGACTTGTCGACCAGGTCACACTGGATCTTGACGCCATTCTCCTGAAGGAAATGCGTGCAGCGGTGAAACCCCTGTGCTAATGACGTCACCCGGCTTCGGCCGGGTTTAATTACATCTTAATTTAGTTACAACATACTATTTGCTCTTTTTTTAAAACCACATGCAGCACCGTGCGGTTATCGCTAAACAGGTCATAAAATTCAATGTTCCGTTAACATGCTTGCAACCGTGAGGGGGATCACGTTTAATAGTCACGCTCTTTTCCTGCTTGAAACTCACTATGATTGTTCGTCCTAAACAGCACTGGCTACAACTGATTTTTGTCTGGCACGGTTCGGTACTGCCTAAGATCTATACCCGATTGCTGCTCAACTTCCTGCTTTCTATCGCCGTTATCCTGATGCTGCCGTGGTATACCTCGCTGGGCATCAAATTTACCGTGGCGCCATTCAGCATTCTCGGCGTGGCGATCGCAATCTTTCTCGGTTTCAGAAACAACGCCTGTTATTCACGCTACGTTGAGGCTCGCCTGCTGTGGGGGCAGCTGATGATAGCGGCACGCTCGCTGTTTCGCGAGGTAAAAAACACCTTGCCTGACGATAAGCATCTGGGGGAATTTGTTCGCCTGCAGATAGCTTTTGCCAACTGTCTGCGTATGACCCTGCGCCGGGAGCTGAACGCCGAACAGCTCTCTCGCTACCTTGCTCCGGATGATTTACGTCAGGTGATGAGCGCCAATTCGCCGGCAAACCGTATTTTACTGATCATGGGGGAGTGGCTGGCCGTGCGGCGACGAAACGGCCAGCTTTCAGACATCCTGTTCCATAGCCTGAACAACCGTCTGAACGATATGTCCATCGTCCTTTCTGGATGCGAGCGTATTGCGACAACGCCGGTACCGTTTGCCTACACGCTGATTCTGCACCGCACGGTGTATCTGTTCTGCATCATGCTGCCGTTCGCGCTGGTTGTAGATCTGCACTACATGACGCCCTTTGTCTCGGCCCTGATTTCCTACACCTTTATCTCGCTGGACACCCTGGCGGAAGAGCTGGAAGACCCGTTCGGCACAGAAGATAACGATCTGCCCCTGGACGCCATCTGCAACATGATGGAACGCGATCTGCTGCAGATGAACGATGAAGAGAACATTCCGGAAAGGCTGATGCCGGATAAGCATTATCAGCTGACCTGACGGGCGTTCCACTCGTCGCGGGTGATTTCCCACAGTTCAGAATCCAGCATGCCGCTGACGTAGGCTTTTTGTTCCGTTCTGATAAGCCGCATGCCGCTACTGTCTGAAATACGCCGGGAGCGGCTATTGGCGGCGGCTTTCGGCGCGCGCAATACGGGTTTGTTTAGGGTATTAAACCAGAAATCCGTCGCGACAATGCTGGCCTCGCGCATGTATCCCTGGCCCTGAAACTCCGGGGCCAACCAGAATCCACGGTTGTTATCTTCGACGTCATACAAACAGATAATACCCATCAACTCATCCGGCACCTCGCGACGGCGGATGCTCCAGAACCAGGCGATCCCTTTTGCCATATCCGGCAGCGCCACGTTGTTGACATAGTTCTCTGCGCCGTTGTCCGGGTAGGGCCAGGGCACAGAAGAGACCATATAGCGGACAATCTCCCAGCGCGGATAAAGCTTTTGTATCTGGGCCGCATCTTCGGCAACCAGAGGCTTTAGCAGTAAGCGTTCTGTCATGAGCGTCGGTATCGTCATCCGCTGATCTCCATATTTAAGCGTTATGCTTTTGTTTGCGTTCTGGTATTTTCATCTTAACGGCACTCTATCCCAGTAAGCTCTTTTCCCATACTACTAAGAATTGCAGAGGTCATCATGGCATTAAGACGGGCAAACCCGCAGGAAGCCGAAATACTCTGGAATATTCGCAATCAGGCGATTCGTCACGGCTGTAAAACCAGCTACGGCGCCGACGTCATTGCGCGCTGGACGCCGGATCTCATGCCAGAACGCTATCGGCAGATGGTCATTGGATACCCTTTTTACGTGGTGGAAGATGAAAAGGGTGATATTGCGGCAACCGGCTATCTGGATCTGGATACCCACTGTCTGGAGGCGATATTCACCTTGCCCGCTGCATCCGGTAAAGGCATGGCGACCCGGATTATCGAGGCGCTAAAAAATGAGGCCCGCAGCAGGGGGATAGCCCGCCTGAGGCTGGATGCAACGCCTAACGCCCAGTCGTTTTATCAGAAACTGGGGTTTGTGACGCTGAGCGAAACCTATCATCACTCGCGTATGGCGGGGGCTGATTTACGCTGTTTCGAAATGGCGATCGATTTGTAATGTGAGGAACACATGGCTGTCACGGTAAGACCTCTATGCGAAGACGATTACTCCCAATGGCGACCGCTTTGGGATGGCTATACCCATTTTTATGATTGCTACCTCGAGGAATCCGTCACCGCATCGACATGGGAAAGGGCGCTCTCAGCGCATTCCCGGATGTTCTGCCGGGTGGTCGAGAAGGACCAAAAGGTCATTGGTTTCGCGATGTGCATTCTGCATGAAGGAACCTGGTCAACGGCCCCCGTCTGCTATCTGGAAGATCTGTTTGTTGATGCCGACGAACGCGGGGCGGGAGCCGGTAAGGCGCTCATTGATGCTCTGATTGAGGAAGGCAAGCGCGAAGGGTGGTCAAAACTGTACTGGGTCACCCGTGAGAACAACCCGGCGCGTAAACTCTATGACAAATACGGTCAAGCTGACGATTACGTCCGCTATCGCCTCTCCCTTTAAGGCGACAACGCCTGTGTTTGTATCACACTGTATCTGCGTCCCGGATACATACACAGGCTTGCAATAAACCCGCTTTCGCACATATCCGCTATACATTGCCGTGTTGTTATATCCCCGTGAATTCTACTCAACCGGAGATACCAACATGTTTAGCAAATTCGCATACTCAACTCTCGCACTGACCGTTTCTCTTGGCACCGTGATGTCCTGTCAGGCTGAAGTCACCGGTACAAACTTCGCGGCAGCCTTTGATCATCCACAGCAAATTAACGCCGGCGATCTGAATGTCGGTTATGTCGACATCGGCCCGAAAAATGGCCAGCCGGTTATTTTACTGCACGGCTGGCCGTACGATATTCACAGCTACGCCGACGTTGCGCCCGCGCTGGCGGCAAAAGGCTATCGGGTGATTGTGCCTTCTCTGCGCGGCTACGGCACCACGCGCTTCCTGTCAGCCAAAACGCCGCGCAACGGCCAGCCTTCAGCCATGGCGAAAGATATTGTGAACCTGATGGATGCCCTGAATATTAAGCAGGCGGTATTTGCAGGATATGACTGGGGCGCTCGTACGGCGGATATCGTTGCGGCGCTGTGGCCAGAGCGCGTTAAGTCACTGGTGTCGGTGAGCGGGTATCTCATCAGCAGCCAGCAGATTGGCAAACAGCCGCTGCCGCCAAAAGCGGAGCAGCAGTGGTGGTATCAGTTCTATTTCGCCACCGCGCGCGGTGCTGAGGGCTATGCCAAAAACACGCGTGACTTCGCGCGCTTAATCTGGTCTCAGGCCTCGCCTGACTGGAAATTTAGCGATGCTGTTTTTAACGCCAGCGCCAAATCCCTCGATAACCCGGATCACGTCGCCGTGACGCTCAGCAACTATCGCTGGCGTTTAGGGCTGGAAAAAGGCGAGCGCAAATACGACAGCTACGAGCAAAAACTCGCTACGCTGCCGAATATAACCGTTCCAACGATTACCATCGAAGGCGGAAACAACGGTGCGCCGCATCCGGCACCTCAGGCCTACGCGGGTAAATTTACCGGTAAATATGAGCACCGCACCTTCGGGGCAAACGTGGGGCACAATCCGCCTCAGGAAGATCCGCAGGATTTCGTCAAGGCCGTCGTTGACGCGGACAAGCTCTGAAATGTGCTATTTTCAGTACGTTAACCTTCGGTCTGGAGATTTCGGTGGAGCATATTGATCATATCCTTGTCGTCGATGACGACAGGGATATTCGTGAACTAATTGTCGATTATCTCGGTAAGTCTGGCTATCGCGCGACGGGCGCGGCCAACGGTAAAGAGATGCGCGTCGTGCTGGATAAACAGCATATCGACCTGGTGGTGCTGGATGTCATGATGCCCGGCGACGACGGCCTTACGCTGTGTCGAGAGCTACGCGTCGGGAAATATAAAGATCTGCCCATCCTGATGCTGACGGCCCGCAATGAGGAGACGGACAGGATCCTGGGTCTGGAGATGGGCGCGGATGACTACGTGGTGAAGCCGTTTGTCGCCCGCGAACTGCTGGCGCGTATCAAAGCGATTTTACGACGTTTTCGCACGATGCCGCCCAATCTGCAGGTGACAGAAGCCGGGCGGCTGGTGATGTTCGGTGAATGGCAGCTTGATACCGTCGCCCGCCACTTAATCGATCCGGAAGGGGTGATCGTCGCGCTCAGCGGGGCGGAGTATCGCCTGCTGCGCGTTTTCCTTGACCATCCTCAGCGGGTGCTGACCCGCGATCAGCTGCTCAACCTCACGCAGGGTCGCGACGCCGAGCTGTTTGAACGTTCTATCGACCTGCTGGTTAGCCGGGTCCGTCAGCGCCTGAACGAAGATGCCCGCACGCCCGCCTATATCAAGACCGTGCGCAGCGAAGGCTACGTTTTTACGATGCCGGTCACCATCAAAGAGGCTAACGAATGAGGTTCTGGCCACGCTCGCTGCTTGCCCGCTTGCTGCTCGTCGTGCTGTCCGGCCTGCTGCTGGCCAACGCCCTGAGCCTGACGCTGGTCATGATTGAACGAATGCACAGCGCCAGAACGGTGATGCTCGGTAATCTGGAAAACGACGTCGCAACCAGCGTCGCCATTTTAGACCGCTTACCGGCCAGCGAACGCGCGGCCTGGCTTCCGCGCCTCCAACGGGGTAACTATCGCTATATTCTGGGACCGGGAGAGCCCGGCAACGCGCCGACGGATAGGCGTTCGCAGGACGCCATCCGAACCTTAAAAGCGACGCTCGCGACACAGTACCCGCTCAGCTTCACCGCCGTCCCTGGTGCCGTTTCACACATCCAGGCGCATCTGACGCTGCGCGACGGCGCGCCGCTGACCATTGACCTGATCCCGCGCATGCCGCCGGTCGCCAGCTGGTTGCCCGTAGTGCTGATCCTGCAGCTGCTGCTGCTGGCTGCGTGCGCCTGGATTGCCGTGCGGCAGGTGGTGCGGCCTTTTTCACAATTTACCCGCGCGGTGGATTCGCTGGATCCGGCGGCCAGCACGCCAATGACGGAGAAAGGTCCGCTTGAGGTGCAGCGTGCAGCGCATGCCTTCAACGCAATGCAGGCACGCATTCAGTCTTATCTCAGGGAGCGCGCGCAGATCCTGGCCTCCATTTCTCACGATCTCCAGACCCCGATTACCCGCATGAAGCTCCGTGTCGAAATGGCAGGGGAACCAGAACTTCGCGACAAGCTTCTGAACGACCTTGATAACATGACGCGTCTGGTGCGGGAGGGGATTGCGTATGCCCGGTCATCAGAATCGCTGGAAGAGACCCCGCTGAAGCTGGAGCTAAACGCCTGGGTCAACAGCATCGCCTGCGATTATCAGGACATCGGTAAAAACGTGCAGTTTCAGGCAAGCGATGCCCGCCTGCCAATCGTTACGCGTCCCCAGGCGCTCCGCCGGGTGATGACTAACCTGCTGGATAACGCGCTCAAATTCGGCGAACGCGCTGTAATAGCCATCGATGATTCGTCTGACCGGGAGGTGGTTATCCACATCACGGACGACGGGCCGGGGATCCCTGAAGCCGAGCTTGAGGCGGTTTTACAGCCGTTCTACCGGGTGGAAACATCGCGCAACCGCGATACCGGCGGAACAGGACTCGGACTGGCGATTGCCGCGCAGCTCACCGCTCAGCTTGAAGGAAAGCTCAACCTGACGAACCGGGCCGGAGGCGGACTGGATGTCTCCATTACGCTACCGCGCCGTTAATTGTACGGCTTTGTATCTCCCGGCCTGGGTGATACAGAGTCAGACAAAACCTGCTTTTTTACACATATCCTGAACACATCCGCACGATGAAATAGCCTCACTGCAGCGTCGCAGGACTTGTATTGTGAGGTGTCTATGTTTCTGGTAATCGCTTTTCTGGGCGGGATGATAAGCCTGCTCAGCCCATGTACTCTCCCGGTTATTCCGCTCCTGTTCGCCGGTTTTCAGGGACAGCGACGACATATTCTGGCCCTGCTCGCGGGGATGATCGTGATGTTCACCCTGGTGGCGATGGCCGTCACCGTCGCCAGCGAGTGGATCGCAGAGGCAACCATCGTCGGGCGCTGGATCGCTCTAGTCATTCTGGCCACGGCCGCGCTGGCCTTAATTTTTCCGTCATTCGCCCAGCGTATTGCGGGTCCGGCCGTCAGCGCGGGAAATGTCCTGAACACCCGAAGCGGGCAAACGCGCGGTATGGTATCGGCTTTTCTGGCCGGGCTCGCGGTGGGGCTGCTCTGGTCTCCCTGCGCCGGTCCCATACTGGGCGCCATTTTCAGCATTAATATCGCGGGCCATTCGGCCATTACGACGGGCGCGCTGCTGGCGGCCTACGGCATCGGATGCGCGCTGATGCTGAGCCTGCTCGTTTTCGGCGGCCGCACGCTGATTGCGCCGTTAAGAGCAAAATCGGCGCTGATGGAAAGGCTGCGGCAGGGGGCTGGCGTGGCGATGCTGGCGGCAGTCGTATTTAACGCGACAGGAATGACTTCGCTTCTGAAAGGAGCAAATGGCGTTGCGGATCGTCTGGAGACAACACTTTTGACGCTGGCGAAACCCACAGCCGCGCCGGTGAAGCTCCGGCCGGTCGTGATGACAGAGCCCAGCAGCCAGCTGCCTTCGTTAAGCGGGGGAACAGGGTGGATAAACGGTGACCCTGTCACGTCTGAATCTCTGCGAGGGAAGGTGGTATTAATTGATTTCTGGACGTGGGATTGCATTAACTGCCAGCATACGCTTCCCCATGTGAAAGACTGGGCCACGAAGTATCAGTCTCAGGGGCTGGTCGTGATTGGGGTTCACACGCCGGAATATCCCTGGGAAAAGCCGCTTTCGTCGGTAAAAACCGCGGTGGAGAAATGGCAGCTGCCGTATCGGGTGGTGACGGATAACAACTATAAAATCTGGAACGCTTTCGGGAACCAGTACTGGCCAGCGCATTACTATTTCGATGCCAAAGGCCAGCTACGCTATACCGCCTTTGGCGAAGGAGATTATGCGCAGCAGGAAAAGATCATTCAGCAGCTGCTGAAAGAAGCCAGGTCATAACCCGTCAGGGCTGGCGTTGCGCCACGATAAATAGCCGCGGAAAAGCGAGCAGTATCTGCCCATTTTCCTGGAGCGGATACTGCTCTTCCAGCAGTTCATGGTAGCGTTTCAGGAAACGTTTCTGCTCGCTCTCGTTCAGTTCCTGGAGCCACGGACGCAAGCCGGTGGCACTTACCCAGTCAATAATGGCCTGGTGCGAGCTCATTTTATGGAAATAGGTTGTCCGCCAGATATCCACGTCACAGCCCGCCTCCGACAAGATGTCGTAATAGGCATGCACACCCGGGAGAGGTTCACGGCCGCGGTCAGGGTAGTCTTGCTCCAGCGCCACTTCACGCATCGCTACGTGAGTGGGTTCAAGCCAGTTGTCAGGCATCTGGATCGCTAATACGCCGTTAAGCGTGAGCAAAGAAACGAGATGAGGAAGGAGATCGTAGTGGTCAGGAACCCACTGCAGCGAAGCGTTGGCATAAATCAGGCTCAGCGGCTGGCCAGGCTTGTACTGGCGGATATCGGTCTCTACAAAATGGCAGCCAGGCAATGCGGCTCTTGCTTCCTCGAGCATTGCAGGGGAGTTGTCGACCCCGGTAATGTGCGCCGAAGGCCAGCGATGCTTCAACAGCGCGGTGCTGTTTCCCGGCCCGCAGCCTAAATCAGCGATGGTGGAGACCTCATCCAGAGGAATTCTGGCGAGCAGTTCTGCGGCAGGACGCGTTCTTTCCGCGCCGTATTGCAGGTAAAGAGAAGGATTCCAGTCGGCCATTTTGGTTCTCCGTTTAGCATGCTTCTGCAAGAGTAGCACAGCAGTAAGAACAGAGATAATAGGGAAAAAATAAGAAAAAGGGAATATTACCCCTTAAATTCTTAAGGGGCAATACTTTAATTGTAATTATTTTATAATTATCGTTTTTTAATATTTTATCGGCTAAGTGCTTCTTACGCTCTGTACCCGAAACTATAAATATTAGATAATCATGAATGGATATATCCCTGGTGTTTCGTAGGTCTTTGACCTCCTGGCCACTGAGTTTCACGAGGACTTAGTGGCCGGGTACTTTTCAAGTATAAGGAATACCATGCACAATGAAAGCTGTCCTAAAAGACAGGGGATAATAGTTTCAGGTGTTATTATCAGGAATAAGAGCAATGAATTCTGTTATTGAGTTTTTTTTGCATGATTACGATGATTTACCGTCAGCATTAGCCCGCGAACTCTTCCGACTCAGGAGAAAAACCTTTCGGGACCGACTCGACTGGAAAGTTGAATGCGTTGAAGATATGGAAAAGGATCAATTTGACAACCCAAACACGACATACTTGTTGGGTATGTATGAGGGAGAGTTGATATGCGGCGCGCGATTCATTAACTCGACGCATCCGACAATGATAAGTGAAATTTTTCACAATTATTTTGCCGAAACCATTATTTTACCGACAGATGTTCCCTGTTGTGAAATTAGCCGTTTATTTTTAGATAAAGAAAGACGAGACTCCTCAAGTCTGCAGGGCGTGCCCGCCAGTAAGGCATTGTTTCTTGCGATGAATATTTATTGCATTAAGAATAAGTATCATGGAATGTACGCAGTAGTCAGTCGTGGTATGTATGCCATTTTTCGCCATGCAAACTGGAAAGTTGAAGTTATTCAACGCGGCTTGTCTGAAAAAGGGGAGGTTATTTACTATATATTTATGCCTGCCAGTATCAACATTATTGAAGACATTATTAGCAAAGATAAATCCAGTCACTGGCTTCGCGAAATGCTGGAGCATTTACGCCACTTATAACCAGTGGCTGAGGCTCAGTCGTCCAGTAATCGTAGTTCTGTTCCAAGTTTAATTGCGTGTCTGGCATTATTCACACCGAGTTTTTTCATTACATTCCCCATATGGAATTTAACGGTGCGTTCAGCAATAGACAAAATAACAGAAATTTCTGCGTAGGTTTTCCCGGCGCTGACCCATTTAAGGATTTGTCTCTCACGTGGCGACAGAAAAACATTCTTTTTCTGTTGATGCTGGCTATAGAGATTGAGTGTCTTCTGATGCAGTTGAACAAGGAAGCTTAGAAATTGTGGCCGATATTTTTCTATATCAATACCAGAATGCTTAGGACTGATGACGGATAAGACGACAAGATTATTCAGATAGTCATGCAGAGGGAACGTCTGCCCCTGGTAGATATCATACTGGACGCTTTCGTTGAAAATGCGCGTCAGGTTATAACCATCAGACAGGATGACATCACTTTCCCAGAAAAAATCTTCAACACAGCGCAAAGCCCGAATGATAACAGGGTCAATGAACTGATATTTCCTGTCGAGGTAGATATCAAACCACTCGGGGCTGTTATTGATTATCCGCATCTGTGAAGGATCTTTCTTGTTCATAATGGCGTAGGCGAAGACGATCCCTTTGAAATCCTCAAAAAACGCGTCCAGCTCACTCTGAATTAGCGTATTGATCGCTATGTCGTTGTAATATGTATCCTTCACGTGAGTTGCTTGCCTCCTGTTCGAGTGGAGGAGCAAGTATAATATGCTTCGTTATCTGTAGCGAGTCGCATTTTAATCCAGCCAACAGATAAGACAGGCTACCTCAACTGGTAGCCTGGCCAACGTGTGGCATTTCTAATGGTAAATGCAGATGACTCGGCGAATTTTAGAAGATTTTGTCAAATCCCGAAATAGTTCACTAAATATAGTAGGCTGCAAAATTTAGGAGGTTTTCCGCTTTACATTTGAGTAATGAACAAGCGTACCGACCCAGATTCAAATTCAGGATTTTAGCCCGCGGTCTACATAATGCCTTTAAGAGCAATATGATAAAGCAGCATGATGGTTTTACCGTCGGCAATCTTGCCTGTTTCAATGCCGCGTAATGCCTCTTCGAGTGTCATTTCCAGCACGTCGATATCTTCTCCCTCAGCCTTGATCCCGCCGCCTGCGCCGGTTCTGTCTTGCGGCTGGTACTCGGCAAGATAAAAATAAAGTTTTTCGGTGACGGAGCCCGGGCTCATATAGGCTTCAAAGATTTTCTGCACGCTCGAAACCTGAAACCCTGTCTCTTCTTCCGCCTCTGCTTTTATGCGGCTTTCGGGATCCATGTTGTCCAGCAGTCCCGCCGCGGCTTCGATTAAATCGTCCTCATGGCCGTTGATAAAGACAGGGAAGCGGAACTGGCGGGTCAGGATCACCGTTTTTTTCTCACGGTTGTAGAGAAGAATAGTCGCGCCGTTGCCACGGTCGTAGACCTCTCGTTGCTGTCGTTGCCATTCGCCGTCACGGCGCTGCAGGTCGAAGGTGTACTTTTTAAGGTTGTACCAGTTATCTGACAGGGTTTCACTGTCAATGATGCGCACATCTGCACGTTTTGATTGCACGTTTGTTCCTCCTTACGTAGAGTAATTATCATAAACAGCATTATCGTGCATTTTCAAGATAAAACATGCAATATCAGGAATTCATGATGCTTACCAGTCAGCGAAAACAATTGATCCTCGAAAAGCTCGGCACCGAAGGCCAGGTCCAGTCAAAAGCGCTCAGCATGTTCTTTGATGTCTCTGAAGACACCATCAGGCGTGATTTGCGCGAGCTGGCGGCAGAAGGGCGTTTGCAGCGCGTTCACGGCGGCGCGCTGCCGTCATCTTCTGCTATTGCTCCCTTTGCCGAACGGCAATCCGTGAAAATGGATGCGAAAAAACGGGTAGCCCGCAAAGGCGCGCAGCTGATTTCATCAGGCCAGGTGGTGATCGTTGACGGTGGCACGACTACTTCGGAGCTGATTACGTTTTTCCCTCCTGATCTGCGCATCACGGTGGTTACGCACAGTCCGAGCATCGCCCTGGGGCTTGTGGATCATCCGTCCATCGAGGTGATTCTGATTGGCGGTCGCTTGTATAAGCACTCGATTGTTGCGGTCGGCGCAGCGGCCATCGAAGGCATCGAAAATATTCATGCAGATCTGTTCTTTATGGGCGTGACCGGGATCCATCCTGAGGCGGGGCTGACAACCGGCGATTTCGAAGAAGCGTGCATCAAACGTGCATTTTCCGGCAGAGCCGCCGAGACGGTTGTGCTGGCTTCTCCGGAAAAGATCAACACAGCCTCTTCGTTTGTGATTGGCGATGTGTCATCGGTGAATACCATCGTCGTGGAAGACAATACCGATAAGGAGTGGATCCGCGCGGTATCGGAAAAGGGAGTCTCCGTCGTGTTGACCTCAGAGAGTGACACTCTCTGATAGCCAGCCTGTGCTCACAGGCTGGCTGGCGGACTGCCTTAAGCCTCAGGAATGTTCTCAAGTGCGGTATAAACCTTCAGGCCATATTTGCGGGCAACCTCAATGTCCATATCGGCACCTTTAGACGGACCGGCAATACGATAAATGGCATCACATTTAGCTATTAGCCGGTGAGCAACGGGGTACAGCATCGCTTCACTGATTTCATCACCAACCGCTTTCGATCCTGCGGCTTTTGCCAACGGCAAAGCCAGCCATTCGCCAATGACCGGGATGTGACCCCGCTGGTAAACGGCTAGTGCTGCGCTTTCGAGACGCGCCAGATTCTCATCAATACGTGCCTGAACGCCTTCGGTTCCGCTGCGATAGGGGCCGGCAATTAAAATTAGTTGTTGTGCCATAGGTACCTCTGTCAGTGTTATTGCATGAAGTTGCACGTTTACTACCGATACCATACGGGATTGTGGCCGCGTTATGAAACAATTTCGTGCATTATCGTGCAAAAAGATGCATGACAGATCATTTAATCGCTTCTGAGAGAAGGGCTGAGCTACAGACTTTCCGGCGCATGGCACACCGCCTCGATATTATGGCCATCAGGCGAAATGACAAACGCGGCATAGTAATTTTCACCGTATGACCTCAACCCCGGCCCGCCGTTATCACGTCCGCCGGCGCGCAGGGCGGCATGGTAAAATGCATCGACCTGCTGGCGCGTGTCGGCCACAAACGCCAGATGCAGAGGAGCAGGTTTATCATTTGTCTGAAAAAGACAAAGCGAAACGTCGCCTGAACTCATTTCGACACCGTAGTCTGGCGTGCCTTCATCAATGAGTTCTACACCAAGCGGCTTAAGCGCATGGAGGAAGAAGGTTTTACTTTTTTCATAATCACTGACGCCGAATTTCACATGATCGAACATGGTTCCTTCCTTTATGAGATGGAGAGATAACCAGTATAGAAGGAGAGTGGGGCGAACATACGAAAGAACGTGTCAATGAGACAGTCATCAATTTATGCAGTCTTTTCCGATGCCGAAGCGGACAAATGGCATATTTAAAACGTCAGGGTTTGAGCTGGAAAAATAGACCAATCCGGTTCTGTTGTCCCGTGGGTTGTATTTTTTCAACATCTCAAGCTCAATGCCGGTGCTCATAAATGTTTTTCCGTTTTTATCAAACAGGAAGAAACACATCTTATTATCTTTGCCCGGCTCAATACTTTTACCCGACGCGTTATCAAGCGTAACTTTATAGCTGACCATATATTTTGCTTCGCCCGTTGTACTGTCCCATTGGCTTCCCTGAGACTCTTTTTGAGCGAAAATGGTTATCCCGTTGAGCTTGTCGTCATGGCTCTCTTTCTGAGCGGCCAGAGCCGTCCCGGCGGCGGACACCGCTAACGCAAGACAAATTCCTTTAGTCAGGAGACTTCGCATTTTTCTTCCTCTTCATTTTTTACATTGATTCACTTAGCTATAACGCCGAACGCTTTCGTCCAACGAACGTCCAGCGCAGGTAGTCGTAAAGCCAGTTAAACAGCATCGTATAGGGCAGGAAAAACAGCACCAGACCAATCTCAACAAAAAATGCCTCAGCCACGGTCAGGTTCAGCATAACCATTGCCACAGGGATTAAGGAGATGATAAGTCCCGTTTCAAAACCAACCGCATGGATTGCGCGAACGAGAAATGTGCGCTGAAACTGATGTTTTTTCTGCAGGGAGTCAAAGAGCTTATTAAAAATAAAATTCCAGACCGTGGCGGTAAGGGCGGATATCACGGACAACGAGCCTGACTGGAGTACCGACACGTTCATCAGCCAGGCGAGAGACAGCGCGATGATAACGTTGGCCGTCACTTCAAAAATGACAGCATGGAAAACTCTCTCTTTAACACTCTTATTTAATTCAATTTCCATTTGCTTACGGCAGCGTTTTTCAAAAGCTGAAGTATATCAGATGTCTTTCAACCTTTTCTAAACGTGCAGGTTATGTTAAATACACCCCAGGCCTGCTAATGTAGAACGCACGGCCTCGGTAAGGGGGGTCTGCGGTTCATGACCTAAAAAGGCGATCAGTTTTGAATTATCCATCTCTATTGCCTGCTCCCAGAGATAGCGTATCTCCCTGAGGGTTTACAGGCTTATATCAACAGGGCAAAACGGTAAGTCATGCACTGTGAGACGATCAGCGTGATGATAGCAGCACGTGAGAAGACACACTCAGAGGTCATTAGCATTCAGGCCAACGCCCAACGATGCCCATAAAATGCCAGATTCCTTCTGTTCTCATATTTGTCAAAGCTAAGTAGAGATGTCCGGGGTGGGGCAAAGTTCAAATGTCCTTTGATAATATTGAATTCCTGGATAAAAATCGCATCTTAACCTCTTCGTTTGAGTACCTTGTTGGGTTGACCCCGTATTCGCTTTATTTGTAGTATTGGGCTGCTTTGAAGTGTTTCATGTTCAAACGCGACGTGTTCTGTAAGTTCTTCCTGACAACAGAGCCGACAATATATACACATCCGCTATGGAGAATCTGACAACCGCTATGCGTATTACGCCACCCTGAGTTTTTCCTTCCTCTGTCGTACTGAGCAAGCCTCAGCACGCACTCAATAACATCCCGTCTGCGGATGTGCTTTACCGTACGTAAAAATGTAGCCCTCCAGGGCTGACTGTATCTAAAAACTGAGAAATTACTATGTTGCTGTCCTCGACGCGTAAGGACTGGCTGGGTAACGTCCGTGGTGACGTTCTGGCCGGTATTGTTGTCGCGCTCGCACTCATTCCAGAAGCGATCGCCTTTTCCATTATCGCCGGTGTTGATCCCCAGGTGGGCCTCTACTCGGCGTTCTGTATTCCTCTCGTTATGGCCTTCTTTGGCGGACGTCCGGCGATGATTTCGTCCTCCACCGGTGCAATGGCTCTCCTGATGGTGACGCTGGTGAAAGATCATGGCTTACAGTATTTACTGGCTGCCTCCATACTGACCGGGGTATTCCAGCTGATAGCCGGATATCTGAAGCTTGGCGGGCTGATGCGTTTTGTTTCACGCTCAGTGGTCACGGGGTTTGTTAATGCACTGGCAATACTGATTTTTATGGCCCAGTTGCCTGAGCTGACCAATGTGACATGGCATGTTTATGCCATGACTGCGGCAGGGCTGGGGATCATCTATCTCTTCCCTTATATCAACAAAACCATTCCTTCACCGCTTGTGTGCATCGTGGTGCTGACTGGGATTGCCATGTGGCTGCATCTGGATGTGCGAACCGTCGGGGATATGGGGAAACTTCCCGACAGTCTGCCGGTCTTCCTGCTCCCGGACGTGCCTTTAAATCTTCAGACGCTGCTCATCATCCTGCCATATTCTGCGGGGCTTGCGGTGGTTGGCCTGCTTGAGTCGATGATGACCGCCACTATCGTGGATGACATGACCGACACGCCAAGCGACAAAAACAGGGAGTGCAAAGCTCAGGGCATCGCGAACATCTGCACATCCTTTATCGGAGGAATGGCAGGCTGCGCGATGATTGGGCAATCTGTTATCAACGTAAAATCCGGTGGACGCGGACGACTTTCAACCCTCACGGCGGGCGTGGTGCTGCTTTGCCTGATTGTGTTCCTGCGCAACTGGGTCTCCCAAATTCCGATGGCAGCGCTGGTCGCGGTGATGATTATGGTTTCCATCGGGACATTCTCCTGGCGCTCCATTGCCAACCTGCGGACACACCCCCTTTCAACCAGCGTGGTCATGCTTGCCACCGTCGCGGTTGTGGTGGCAACACATAATCTGGCCTTCGGTGTGCTGACCGGTGTACTGATTGCTTCGCTCAATTTTGCCACTAAAGTATCCCGGTTCATGCGTGTAACCTCAGTTCTGGAGGGGACGAGCCGGACGTATACCGTCACCGGCCAGGTATTCTTTGCATCAGCAGACCGCTTTACGAGCCACTTTGATTTCCGTGAAGCGATTGAGAATGTGGTGATAGACGTTTCACATGCCCATTTCTGGGACATCACGTCCGTCAGCGCCCTGGATAAGGTGGTCATTAAGTTCCGTAGAGAGGGCGCCGGGGTTGAAATACGTGGGATGAATGAAGCCACCCGCACCATCGTTGACCGGTTTGGTGTTCACGATAAACCTGAAGAAGTCGAAAAACTGATGGGCGGTCATTAACAGACTGGAGGGAAAACTATGAATAATACTGTTACAGCCTGTGTGGACGGTTCACTTTCAACGCGGTCAGTGTGTGAATATGCGGCGTGGGCAGCCCGCACTTTGCAATCACAGCTAGCACTGTTGCACGTTATCGAAAAAGACAGCACCCCGGTAGTGTCAGACCTGACCGGCACTCTCGGCATAGACAGTCAGCAATTGCTGACCGATGAGCTGGTAGAAATTGAAGGGCAACGTAATCGCCTGCTGATGGCCCAGGGGAAAGCAATACTGGAAAGTTGTGCTGAACTGCTTCAAAAACAGGGAAGCCCGGATGTGCTTTTGATGCAAAAACACGGTACACCGGATGAAGTTCTGGCAGAGCTGAGCGACCTTCGTCTCATGGTGCTGGGGCGTCGGGGTAGCCAGCATCCGGTAGGCTCTCATCTGGAAAGCGTTATTCGTCTGCAAAAGAAACCCCTACTGGTTGTTCCGGAGAACTACTCAGTGCCTTCCAGAGTCATGCTGGCTTATGATGGCAGTGAAGAAAGCAGGAGTAACCTGGAACGTCTGACGATGAGTCCCTTACTCAGGGGGCTGGAGTGCCACCTTGTCATGGTAAACGGTAAGAAGGAAGAGCTGCTGACCGCACAGCAAATTTTACGTGACGCGGATATAGAAAACAGCACAACACATCTTACCGGGCAATCAGTCGGGGACGCGCTTATTCGTTACGCCGAGGAAAATGCTGTCGATCTGATAGTGATGGGGGCCTACGGTCATTCCAGGTTGCGGCAGTTCTTTATCGGTAGTCATACCTCCGAAATGCTGCAAAAGACGCAACAACCGCTTCTTATCCTCCGTTAGCACTGATTATCTTAAATAAAAAAGGGCGAGTTCTCTCGCCCTTCGTCACAAGAACACGTTTAGTTCAGCCGGTTACCTTTTTCATCAACTACCTTCTCACCGTCCTCTTTCGTGAACGCGCTTTTCTGCGCATCGGGAAGAATATCCAGCACGACTTCAGAAGGGCGGCATAGCCGGGTACCCAGCGGCGTTACCACGATAGGGCGATTGATCAGAACAGGGTGCTGCAACATAAAATCGATTAACTGCTCGTCAGTAAAGCGGTCTTCCGCCAGCCCTAACGCTTCAAAAGGTTCGACATTCTTACGCAGCAGCGCTCGTACCGTGATCCCCATATCCGCAATGAGTTTTACCAGCTCAGCTCGTGATGGTGGGGTTTCAAGATAATGAATAACGGTCGGCTCTGTACCGCTGTTGCGGATCATTTCAAGGGTATTGCGTGACGTGCCGCAGGCCGGGTTGTGATAAATGGTAATGTTGCTCATATCAGTATCTCATTACAAAGTGAAAGACAGACGAAGCGCCAGTGCTGCAAGCGTGACAAACAGCACGGGGATTGTCATGACAATGCCCACCCGGAAGTAATATCCCCAGGTAATTTTGATATTTTTCTGCGACAGAACGTGCAGCCACAGTAACGTTGCCAGACTGCCGATAGGGGTAATTTTTGGCCCCAGGTCGCTGCCGATGACGTTGGCGTAAATCATCGCTTCTTTGATAACACCGGTCGCTGTGCTGCCATCAATCGACAGCGCCCCGACCAGCACGGTCGGCATATTGTTCATCACTGATGACAGGAAGGCCGTCAGGAAGCCCGTACCCAGCGTTGCCGCCCACAATCCCTGCTCTGCCAGCTGATTCAGCAAGGAAGAGAGATAGTGGGTCAGACCGGCATTTCGTAAGCCGTAGACCACCAGGTACATCCCCAGCGAGAAGATAACGATTTGCCAGGGCGCACCACGCAGCACCTTACCGGTGTTAATGGCATGCCCTTTTTTCGCAACAGCAAACAGAAGCAATGCACCAGCGGCTGCGACCAAACTGACCGGTACGCCCAGCGGCTCCAGTCCGAAGAATCCCACCAGAAGCAACACCAGAACCAGCCAGCCGGTTTTAAAGGTATTCACATCACGTATAGCGTCTTTCGGTTCTTTCAACAGAGAAACGTCGTAAACGGCGGGAATGTCCTTACGGAAAAACAGATGCAGCATCACCAGCGTAGCCGCAATCGCGGCCAGGTTAACCGGGACCATCACGGCGGCATATTCTGAGAAACCAAGCTTAAAGAAATCCGCCGAGACGATATTCACCAGGTTTGAGACAATCAGTGGCAGGCTTGCCGTGTCAGCGATAAACCCTGCGGCCATGATAAACGCTAAGGTTGCTCCCCGGCTGAATCCCAGCGCCAGCAGCATCGCGATAACGATAGGTGTCAGGATCAGTGCCGCACCGTCGTTGGCAAACAGTGCCGCAACCATCGCACCAAGCAGGACGATCCAGGTGAAGAGCAGCCGCCCCCGGCCATTCCCCCAACGGGCAACGTGCAGCGCGGCCCATTCAAAGAAGCCGGATTCGTCGAGCAGAAGACTGATGATGATCACGGCGATAAAGGTGGCGGTCGCATTCCACACTATCTGCCAGACCACCGGAATATCCCCCAGATGAACGACGCCAGTCAGCAATGCCAGAATTGCGCCCAGTGAGGCACTCCAGCCAATCCCCAGCCCTCTGGGTTGCCAGATAACCAGGACGAGCGTGAATAAAAAGATAGCACCAGCCAGTAACATCAGAAACTCCATTCACATTTGTTTATTCGGATATATATATCGCCATCAGCAGGAGACAGATGCCACGCTACTGAGCTTGTTGCGTATGTTTTCTCGTTCACAGTTCCAGGCTGTATCAATAATACCCGCAGCCCATGCTGGCATGTGTGGCGACAGTCGGTAATGCACCCATTTTCCTTCGCGACGGTCGATGACCAGCTCGGCTTCACGTAAAAGGGCCATATGGCGAGAAATTTTTGGCTGAGACTCTGCGGTTGCCGCACAGATGTCACAGACGCACATTTCACCGGACTCCCTGAGAAGCATCACGATAGTTGAACGGGTCTCGTCGGCGAGCAGTTTAAAAAGCTGAACAGGCTGTAGCATGCTTAACCTCGTAAAAAAATAACAATACATATGGTATTTCATATGTGATAACTTTTAAAGCATAGCTTATGAAATGGAGATTTTTTATGACCGACTTACCAGCAATCGAACCGGCTTATTTTGATGATGCGCTTGCCAGCAAACTTACGGGCAACAACGAAACCATGCCGCGAATTCTCATCCTGTACGGTTCAGTACGAGAGCGGTCCTACAGTCGTTTTGCAGCGGAAGAGGCCGGGCGGTTGCTGGCAAAGATGGGGGCTGAGGTGAAAATATTTAACCCATCCGGTCTGCCGTTACCCGATGATGCGCCCGAAAGTCACCCCAAAGTGCTTGAACTCCGCGAGCTGGTCAGGTGGTGTGACGGAATGGTCTGGAGTTCTCCGGAAAGACATGGCGCCATGAGCTCGGTGATGAAGGCCCAGATTGACTGGATACCCCTGAGTGAAGGTGCTGTTCGTCCTTCCCAGGGTAAAACGCTGGCCGTCATGCAGGTTTGTGGTGGTTCACAGTCGTTTAACACGGTCAATCAGATGCGGATACTTGGCCGCTGGATGCGGATGTTCACCATCCCCAATCAGTCGTCAGTGCCAAAGGCATGGCAGGAATTTGATGATGAAGGGCGCATGAAACCCTCACCCTGGTATGACAGGATTGTCGACGTTACCGAAGAGTTGTTCAAAATGACGTTACTCCTGAAAGGGCACACAGCCTACCTGTCCGACCGCTACAGCGAAAGGAAAGAGAGTCATCAGGAGCTCGCGGCACGGGTCAATCAGGCCAAAATCTGACAGCCAGGCATGCCCGGATGGATTACCGGGCTTTAAATCGGTTTCTTCCCAAATATCTCTTCAGAGCGTGACTGAAGTTTCACCAGGGCATTGAACATATCGTCCTGATCCAGGGAACGCTGGGATTTCTTCGTCGTGGGAGCTTTACGCCTGCGAGAAGGGCCGTCTCCGGATGGTACGGATTGCGACCGGTTATTATCCCGCTCGGCCTGGACCAGCTGCGCCATTTCCAGGGCCCGCCCCAGACGTTTGTTATCCACAATGGCCCCCTGATCGATTTCAGAAAGCTTGTCATAGGTGGAGTAGGGAAGTGATACGCCATTAAGCCGGAGCTCTTTATGTCCATCCGGGTAATGCCAGACATCGATGTATTTACCAATCGCCCGACGACTGAATTCGCTGTCTTCAATCAGATAAAGGACTTTGTCGTATTGCACTGTGAGTGATTTCGACACTTTACGAGCTTCACGCCAGTTAAATACCATATCAAGATCGTCATCGACATCCAGTTCCCGATGAACATCAAACGCCTGGCGAGGCGCTTTTGCGAAACGACGGTTGTAATCGTTCATGAACTCTTCGGCAAATGCGTTCGCAGCTTCCATGGAACTGATGCCCTGGAGCCTGAGCTCCTTGACCAGTCGGTCCTGAAGCGTCAGGTGCGCCCGTTCAACGCGGCCTTTGGCAGCACTGGTTTCTGCACAAATGGTCTGAATGTTCAGTTCATGCATCGCACGGCCAAACTGGGTATCGCCGTCGCCGCCGGTTGCATTTTTATTGTTGATCCTGAATACGCTGGCTTTGTCGCTGTACAGCGCAAGCGGTTTGCCATGTTTTTCAATATAGCCCCGGGTCGCTTCAAAATAGGTGAAAGTAGACTCAGATTTCACGAAAAGAAGCTGCATTAAACGACTGGTTGCGTCATCAACGTAAACCAGTGCCGTACACTTAGGTCCCCGATTTTCAAACCAGTGGTGGTCGCAGCCGTCGATTTGTATGAGTTCACCGGCACAGGCACGGCGGTAACGAGGTTGCTGAATTTTTGGCGCACGTTGCTTACGTGGGACCCACAGACTGGCCTGAGTCATCAGCTTACGGACGGTTTCTTTGGAAAGATGAACACCGTGCACCTCAGACAGTTTTTCACAGGCCAGCGTCGGACCGAAATCGTTATAGCGTTCGCGAATAATGTTCAGCGCGTATGCGGCCAGTCCCTGAGGCAACTGGTTGTTACTGGATTTACCACGACGGCGGCTGGTCATGCCAATCGGACCATCTTCACGATAACGCGCAAGCAGACGACGGCACTGACGGTCGGAGATACCAAGCCGCTGAGCTGCCATTTGTGTTGTCAGACGCCGGTCGATGACATCCTGAATGATTTTGAGTCGGTTAACTTCATCCAATGTGAAAAACTCCGCTGCGAGAGCCGTCATGGTAATCCTTACTTGATTATACACGCCGGACATCTTAACTTAGCCATTATCGGACATTACAACTTTGCTACTACA